>NZ_QTWZ01000011.1:0-90558 GCF_003461385.1 Ruminococcus sp. AF17-1AC | reverse complement strand
CTCTCTTTTCTTTTTTCTTAATTTTGTCCAATATCTATTGTAGCACTACAAAATATTAAAATATTAAACCTTGAGAGGTACTTGAAAAAAAGAGAGAAATGTAGTATAATATGTTTTGCATAATAATCATCACAAAAACGGAGATAAATAAATGAAGAAAATAGAAATTTTCACTGACGGTGCTTGCTCTGGAAATCCTGGACCGGGTGGATATGGTGTTATACTAAGATATAAAGGCAATTCAAAAGAACTTTGGGGCGGTGATCCCTCTACAACCAATAACCGCATGGAGCTAACCGCTGTTATCACTGCTCTTTCAGCACTGAAAGAGCCATGTGAGGTAGAGCTATACAGCGACTCGAAGTATATAATCGACGCTGTTACAAAAGGCTGGGCAAAAAAATGGCGTGCAAATAACTGGGTGAAATCGGACAAGAAAAAAGCTCTAAACAGTGATCTGTGGGAAAAGCTTCTTGATCTGCTGGAGGTGCATAAGGTCAATTTCAACTGGGTAAAAGGTCATGCAGGACATCCGGAAAACGAACGTTGTGACGAACTTGCAGTAATGGGCTCTAAACAGTATAAATAGAATTAAATAAATATTAATTTTTTATTAAGTTAGGGAAAACTATTGCATTTTGTAGTAATTTAGTATATAATAAAATAGAAATCTATATATGAAAGGTATGATTTAATTGGAAAAGAGATTTGTCTATGCAGATAACTCAGCTACGACTAGAGTATCTCAGAAAGCTCTTGACGCCGCTCTGCCTTATTTCACTGAGCTATACGGAAATCCGTCAAGTATATATTCTTTGGGAATGGAATGTGCAAAAGCCGTTCTTAAAGCAAGAGAACAGGTCGCAAACGCTCTTGGTGCGAAGGTCAACGAGATCTATTTCACTGCTGGTGGCTCTGAGTCTGACAACTGGGCTATAAGAGGCTGTGCACAGCTTGGAGAAAAAAAAGGCAAGAAGCATATCATCACAACTGCTTTTGAACATCATGCAGTTCTGCACACTTGTCAGTATCTCGAAAAGCTTGGCTTTGAGGTAACATATCTTCCTGTAGGTGACAAGGGTCTTGTTACTGCACAACAGGTCGAGGACGCTATCCGTGATGATACCTGCCTCGTTACAATAATGACAGCTAACAACGAGATCGGTACTATACAGCCTATCGCTGAGATCGGCGAAGTTTGCCACAAGCATGGCGTATGGTTCCATACTGACGCTGTTCAGGCTGTAGGAAATATTGACATCAATGTTAAAGATATGAACATTGATATGCTCTCACTTTCAGGACATAAGCTCCACGCTCCAAAGGGCGTTGGCGCGCTTTATGTAAAAACAGGTATTAACCTTCCTAACCTTATCTACGGTGGAGCGCAGGAGAGAAATAAGCGTGCAGGTACCGAGAACGTACCTTCTATCGTGGCTCTCGGCGTTGCTATCACTGATGCTGTAAAGGATATCCCTGCAAAGAACGAGCGTGTAAGAAAAATGAGAGATAGACTTATCAAGGGTCTGCTCAAGATACCTGAGTCAAGGCTCAATGGTGACACAGAACACAGACTTGCAGGAAATGTAAACATATCTGTTCGTGGAGTAGAGGGCGAGAGCCTGCTTCTTTCACTTGATCTTCAAGGCGTTGCAGCTTCATCAGGCTCAGCTTGCACAAGCGGATCACTTGACCCGTCACACGTTCTGCTTTCACTTGGTCTGCCACACGAAGTAGCACATGGCTCGCTCAGACTTTCTATCAATGACGAGAACACAGAGGAAGATGTTGATTATATTCTTGAGGTTCTTCCACCTATCGTAAAGCACCTGAGAAGTATGTCACCACTTTGGGAAAGAATTTGCAGAACTGAGAATATTCACGACTATACACTTGATTAGGAGGAATAAAAAATGATATACAGCGAAAAGGTAATGGATCATTTCGCGCATCCGAGAAATGTCGGCGAGATTGAAGATGCTGACGGTGTCGGCGAGGTAGGAAACGCCAAGTGCGGAGATATAATGAAAATGTACATCAAGGTCAATGACGGCGTTATAACTGACGTTAAGTTCAAGACTTTTGGTTGCGGTGCGGCTGTTGCTACATCTTCTATCGCTACAGAAATGATAAAGGGTAAAAAACTTGAAGACGCTTTGAAACTTACAAACAAGGCAGTTGTTGAAGCTCTTGACGGTCTTCCACCAGCAAAGCTTCACTGCTCTGTTCTTGCGGAGGAAGCAATGAAAGCCGCTGTTTCTGACTACTATAAAAGACAGGGTATCGATCCAACTCCGTTCGTAGGTAAGCAGTCTGCTCCTGATTGTGAGAACTGCAATGGCTGATAAAGTTCTTGTGGCAATGAGCGGCGGTGTTGACAGCTCTGTTTCGGTCAAGCTCCTTCTTGATGAGGGTTATGACGTGGCAGGGGCTACCATGCGGCTCTACAGCAATGAGGACATCGGTCTGGATAAAACAAGAACGTGCTGTTCTCTCAATGATGTAGAGGACGCACGTTTTGTTGCTTTTAAACTAGGCATTGATTTCCATGTATTCAATTTTTCTGATGATTTTAAGCACTATGTTATCGACAATTTTGTTGATACATATCTGGCAGGCGGCACGCCTAATCCGTGTATCGAATGCAACAAACATCTGAAATTCGCAAAATTCTATGAGCGTGCAAAGCTGCTGGGCTTTGACCATATAGCTACAGGGCATTACGCTACCAGAGAGTTTGACGAAAAGTCAGGCAGGTGGCTTCTGAAACGCTCACCTGACAGGTCAAAGGATCAAAGTTATGTGCTTTACAGTATGACGCAGGAACAGCTTGCTCACACTCTCTTCCCCGTTGGCGAGATGCACAAGGACAAGATCCGTGATATCGCAGAAGAAAACAAGCTTATAAATGCAAACAAGCCTGACTCTCAGGACATTTGCTTTATCCCTGACGGTGATTACGCAGGCTTTATCACAAAACGCTGCGGTGAACAGCAGTCGGGAGATATCGTTCTTTCTGACGGCACAAAGCTTGGCAAACACAAAGGTCTGATACACTATACTATTGGACAACGAAAGGGCGTAGGCATTTCATATAGCGAACCGCTTTTCGTTGTTACAAAAGATATGGAGCATAACAGGCTTATTATGGGCAAGGCTGATGAAGTATACAGTGACAGCCTTGTGGCAGGAGATGTGAACTTTATTCCGTTTGACACCCTCACAGAGCCTATAACCTGCACTGCTCAGACACGTTATCATCAAAAGGACGCTGAATGTACAGTTTCACCAATGAATGATGGCAAGGTACTCGTGACTTTTAAAGAACCTCATAAAGCTATCTCAAAGGGACAGGCAGTGGTTTTCTATGACGGTGAATACGTTATCGGAGGCGGAACGATATTATAAAAAACAGACCCACAGGTTTTTCCCGTGGGTCTTATATTTTAGCTGCCAGCTTTTTTATGAAGTGAGCGGAACTCCGCAGGGGAAAGCATTTCATGCTTTTTGAACACCGCACAAAAATAACTGCAATCGTTATAACCTACCTCCGCAGCGATTTCATTGATGTTAAGCTTATCCTCCAATAAAAGCAGCTTTGCCTGCTGTATGCGCTTTCTTGCTAGATACTCAAAAGGTCTTAGACTAAGACACTCCTTGAAAAGTCTGCAAAGATACTGCGGTGAAAGGTCAATAAGATCAGCAAGCTCCACAAGTGTAAGTTCTTTTCTGAAATTCTTATCAATATAATCAATTACAGGCTGCAGCTGATTGAGTTTTTGTCCGTCCTGACTACCATTTTGTAGGTTTACGACTCTGTGTAGCTCAATAAGAAACTGATATAGATATGCCGAACACTGGTGACCACAGTAGTAGTAATTAGTCTTCATAAGATAAAGTATCTTCTTAAATATGGCATCAACAGCATTGATATCATTTATGTGAAACACTTTAGCTTTCTCAAGCTTGATATGCTTGAGAATTTCAATTGCCTCCCTGCCCTCAAAGGTTATCCAGTGGGTTTCCCATATATCACCAACAGGATAATACTCATGCGGCACAGAAGGCGGCAGATAAAATGCATCCCCCGGCTTTATATCATACTCATGACCATCAAATATAACGTGACCCTGACCACGAGTGCAGTATATTATCTGATGATTAGGATAGCCATCTTCTCTTACAAAATGAAATTCTCTATCTCTCGCACCGATTCCAAGCACATACAAAGGCAGGCTCGTTTCATCGCTGAGGACAGGGTAATAATAGTCAGTCATAATAAATCTCGCTTTCCAAACTGATTTCATATTCTTCTATTATATATTATCACAACATACGAAAAAAGTCAAGAAATTTCAAAAAATATGTTGTACTCTCGTCCTGAATGTGGTACAATATATTATATAACCAAGTCAATATATTCATATAGGAGATGATAAGATGTTCAAACGATTGACGGCATTTCTCACTGCAACTGTAATGATGTGTGCTGCGCCTCTTGCCTGCTCTGCTGAGGTAATAGAGCATGAAGTCAGCGTTCCACCTAAGATGCTTGTGCTTGGCGACTCTATTGCAGCAGGTTACGGTCTTGAGGGTTACAGTAAGGACAGATATTCCTGTGCATCTTATGCAAATCTTCTTCATGACCAATATGACGCTGAGCTTAAAGACGCTGGCGGCTGTAAGCTTGTGAACTCTGCTGTTGTGGGCGACACTTCACAACAGCTTCTTGACCGCATTAATTCAGGCGAATTTGACGCTGACCTTGCAGACAGCGACGCTGTTATTATATCCATAGGTGGCAATGACATTCTTGGTCTTTTCATAGATTTTTTGATGAACGATCTGGGCATTACTTCTAAAAGCACATTGTCTGATTTGATGGATAAAACCAAGGATATTATTGGCATTGCAATGGATATGAAGGATATGTCTGATGATATGGATAAGGCGCTGAAAAATTTTACGAGCACTCTAGATGATATAATTAACGCTGTTGAAGCCAAAAGTAAGGGTGAAATAATCGTTCAGACACTATATGACCCGCTTGATAATTTCACTGCGGCTGCTGTTTTCCAGAGTATATCAAAGGATAAAATTTCAAAACTTAACAACATTATCAAAGAACACTCCACTGACGAAAATGAAAATGAGAGATACATAGTGGCAGATGTTTTTAGTGAATTCAGCGGTCACGGAAAGGAACTGACCAACATAAATGACTTTGATATACACCCTAATAAAAAAGGTCATGCACTTATTGCTTCTTGTATAGACAAGGCGTTAAGGACAAAAAATTATACCTATGAGGAGGTCGTTCCTGACAGCAGTGAGAACGGTGAAAAAGGCAAAAATGCCATACTTATGACAGCAACTGCGGCAGGAGGACTAATTGTGATTATTGCTGCTACGACACTTATACGACACAAAAAGAAAGGATAGATCAACATGAAAATATATTTGGTAGACTTTGAAAATGTCAAATCCAAAGGACTTCAAGGCATAGACAATTTAACTGAAACTGATACCGTCATAATTTTTTACAGTGAAAATTCCGATACCATTAACTTTGAAATGCACCAGAAAGTTCTTACATCAAAGGCTGATATTGAATACTTCAAGGTAAACGTTGGTGGCAAAAATGCCCTGGATTTTCAGCTTTCAACACTTCTGGGTTATCTGGTAGCCAAGGATACTTATACGAATATTTTTGTTATCAGCAATGACAGAGGTTTTGACTTTCTTCATGATTTCTGGCACGGTAAGTATGTTGACAGCCCAAATGCTATGGTCTACAGAACTAGGACAATACAAACCGCTATTAATTTTGCTAATCATAAGGTTAATCCGACCGAAAACAATGAAGATGAAGAATCGACTAAACATATAGTCGAAAAAGAAGAGGAAATACAAGAAACAGCAGAAATTCAGACAGAGTCAGAGATAACTCTTGATGAGGCTGATGAGCCAAACCCTGAGCCTGCGGCTATAGATTATTCTGTTACACTAAACGAAAATATGAATGGTAATACAGAAGAGGTCGAAGAAGAACCAGAAGCCTGTGCACCTGATATTGTCGAAGTAGAAAGTGATCCTGTTGTTGAAACTATCGTCAAAGTGAAAAAGGGTAGAAAAAAGTGTACCGCACAAAAAAACAACGATCTCCAAAGCATACTTGCAAACATTTGCAGTGAAGAGCAAATAGAAGAGATCAGCAAACTTATAGCTGAGTCTAACACAAAAGAGGAGCTTCACAACTCTCTTGCAAAGGTATATAAAAAGCAGGCTACAGATTTTTACAAGCTTCTCAGACCAAGATATCTGCGACTTAAAGGACTACAGGAATCCGATAATACATGCACCGCTGATGAAGATAAAACGATGACGGCTCAGAAAGCTGAAAAGGTTGTTTACCATGATGTACTATCCGTAAAACTTGATGAGCTACTCGATGGCAAATGCAACAAAGACGAACTGGCGCTTATAAGAGAAGCAGTCATTGACGCCACAACAAAACAGCAGCTTTATATCAGAATGGTAAAAGAGTTCAAAAAGGAAAAAGGCTGCGATATATATAACAAAATAAAGCCAGAGTATGTGTCTTTGCACAAGCTTGCATCTGAGATCATTAAATAAAGGAGTGTAAAATATGAAACTTATGATAGCGTCAGACATTCATGGTTCGGCTTACTGGTGCAAAAAAATGCTTGAAGCCTTTGAGCAAAACGGCGCAGAAAAACTAATTCTTTTGGGTGATATCCTCTATCACGGACCAAGAAACGACCTTCCAGAGGAATATGCACCAAAGCAGGTGATAGCCATGCTCAATCCGCTAAAAGACAAGCTTCTGTGTGTGCGTGGTAATTGTGACACAGAAGTCGATCAAATGGTGCTTGACTTCCCTGTTATGGCGGAATATGCTTATATATGCTGTGACGGACTGAGGATATTCGCCACACATGGTCACAAATTCAACTGCAACAATCTGCCACCGCTGTCTAAGGGCGACATTCTGCTCCACGGTCACACCCATGTACCTGTTATTAAAGACTGTGGCGATTACACCTATATAAACCCCGGTTCTGTTTCCATACCGAAAGAAAATTCAGCACACAGCTATCTCATACTGAAAGACGGCAAGTTCTCGTTTGGCGAGCTTATATAAAGAAAAGGCAGCTCAAGGCTGCCTTTTCTTGTGCTTATTTTATTGTGGTTTCAAGTCCGTTGACCTCTATCTCAGGGTCATCAAGATTGATTATAAGGCATTTTCTGCCATCGACTATCTGAGTTTTTACCTTGTCAACTGCGTCCTTGCCGATATTTACGGTTATGCTTGGAGCAGAAACTACGGTCCTTTTCTCCACAAGGTTTACCGCTGTGAGTGGCTTCCCGCCAGCCGCAGCGTCAAAAACTTTAGGAAGATTATCAAGCTTATCCTGACTAACTCCAGCTTCCCACAGAATGGACGAAAGTTTATGTTCGTCAATTGTCGGTATCTCAGTTTCATGAGCATTTTGGTCAACAAATGTGGAAATCTTGTCATTCACAGCAGTGATAAGATCATAGTCAAGCTCATCGCCCACAACGCTTGTGAGAATATCCTTGAAAGTTTCCTTTTCGTTCTGACAGGTCATTGAGAACTCACAACCCAGAAGCTCCTCAACAACGGAAGTGTTCGGCTTTTTTGCATTTTTCGTGTAGTAAAGCACTCCGTTGATATCAGGCGCACGATCATTGAAAAGAGGAAACAAAAAGCCATCGCTTGGAAGCTCAACAATTCTGTCGCATGACTCTTTCTTAGCGATAGAGTTGTCCTGCTCGTCATACACAAGCCCGTCAATACGCAGATTTACAGGGCAAAGTGCCGTGATGATGAAATTGTAATCTGTGTCAGCTTCGTCCTCAAACTCGTCCATTTTGTTCTTTTTCAGCACAGAATATGTACAATGTGCCATGAAAATGGTATATGTTGACACATATTCAACCTTTTCAACTATGGCGTTGAGAAAATCATCAACCTTTTCCTCATCAAGAAGCTTGCTTTGCAATGTTTCATACATGAAAGGCTGTGCGCCACCCTCAAGATATGCGTCCTTAGGAAACGAATATTCCAGCAGATTTTTACCGATAGAACCGCTGAGCACCTTTTTCAGGTTTATCATTATCAGCTCCGCCTCGTCCTGCGGAATAGTGTTGTAAAGCTGATTGGTCTTGCACTTTATGTTCTTTTCAGCGTCCACAAATGCCGTAACAACGTGGTTCACGGTGAAAAAGCCGCAGTCATCGCTGAAATTCTTCTTAATTTCATTTATTTCCTTTTTGTTCATCTTGGCGTCCTCCCGAAAAAATGTATATTAATTATAGCACAAATGTACAGATTTTTCAAGAGCCACAGACAAAAAAATCCCACAGCCGAAACTGTGGGATAATTGTTATTAAACTGGGTGAACCTTATTTTCAGCGTCTGAGTGCTTACCGTCAACGCCGTATTTTCTATCACGTCTATCCTTGAAGAACTTAGGTGCAACCTTAGGGAACATTGCATATGTGAGGATATCTTCCTCCTGCTCTGTCCACTCAGCAGCCTCTTTCTTCATTGTTTCAAACTCTGGCTGGAGAAGATCAGCTGGACGGCAAGTGATAGGCTCTTCGTCGCCAAGAATCTTCTTCTGGAACTCAGGGTCGATAGCAACTGGTGTCTTACCGTACTCGCCCTTAACAAGTCCCTTGAACTCCTTAGTAACTGTCTTGTATCTCTCGCCCATGATTACGTTGAACACAGCCTGTGTACCAACGATCTGAGATGTAGGTGTAACCAGTGGTGGGTAACCTGCGTCTTTACGAACCTTTGGAACTTCCTTGAGAACGTCGTCAAGCTGATCTGCCTTGCCAGCCTGTTTCAGCTGTGAAAGGAGGTTTGAAAGCATTCCGCCAGGAACCTGATACAGAAGTGCGTTTGTATTTGTAGCGAGCATTGAAGGGTCAAGCAAACCGTTGTCGATGTACTTCTTTCTGAGTTTCATGAAGTAATCTCTTATCACGTTAAGCTTAACAAGGTCAAGACCCGTGTCATACTCAGTGCCCTTGAATGTGGCAACGATAGACTCAGTTGGCGCATGAGATGTACCAAGAGCAAGTGGTGACATTGCTGTATCAACGCCGTCAACACCAGCCTCAACAGCCTTAAGGATACACATGGAAGCAAGACCTGATGTGTAGTGAGTATGCAACTGGATCGGGATCTTAACTGCTGACTTGAGATCCTTAACAAGTGTTTCAGCCTCGTATGGAGTCAGAAGAGCCGCCATATCCTTGATACAGATAGAATCTGCACCTGCATTCTCGATCTGCTTTGCATAGTTCATGTAATACTCATGAGTAAATACCTCGCCAAGTGTGTACGAGATAGCAACCTGAGCGTGACCATTTTCCTTCTTAGCAGCCTTGATAGCTGTTTCAAGGTTTCTGATATCGTTCAGTGCGTCAAAAATTCTGATGATATCAATACCATTTGCAATAGACTTCTGTACAAAATACTCAACAAGGTCATCAGCATAGTGACGGTAGCCAAGCATATTCTGACCTCTGAAAAGCATCTGGAGCTTTGTGTTAGGCATTTCTTTTCTAAGTATACGAAGTCTTTCCCATGGATCTTCATTTAAGAATCTGATACATGAGTCAAATGTAGCACCGCCCCAACACTCAGCAGAATAAAAACCGATCTTGTCGATTTCAGGGAGTATCTCACGCATATCGTCCATTGACATTCTTGTAGCGAGAAGTGACTGATGAGCGTCACGGAGGACAGTTTCAGTTATTTTAAGCTTTGCCATTTTAAATCGATCCTTTCGTTATTTTTCAGGAATGTTATTAGCCGATAACAGCAAGAACTGCACCAGTCTCAACAGCAGAGCCTTTAGTTGTATTGATGCTAAGCACCTTACCGTCGCAAGGAGCGTTAACGTCATTTTCCATTTTCATAGCTTCCAGTACGCAAATAGCCTGACCTGACTTAACAGTGTCGCCTACAGCTACCTTGATGTCAAGGATAGTACCAGGCATTGGAGCTGTTACCTTTGTGCCATCTGCAACAGGTGCAGCGGCTGGAGCTGGAGCAGCAGGAGCGGCAGCAACAGGGGCTGCGGCTACAGGAGCAGCAGCGGCACTTCCGCCGACTTCTTCAACTGCAACGTCATAAGCTTTTCCGTTTACTGTAATATTATATCTTTTCATCTTAAAAAACCACCAATCTTTTTAATTTGATATGTTTATCACAACTGAATATTGCTGTGTTTCTTAGGCAGTCTGGAAATTCTCTTTCCAGCCATTACCTCGATAGAGTCCATAAGTGTCTGTCTGATCTCGTTCTTAGCGATTATGCCGTCAACACAGCCGTTCTTTGCAGCAACAGCGGAAGATGCATTTTCCTTAGCAAACTTATCAGCAAGAGTGTTTCTTGTAGCAGTAAGATCAGTAGCACCCTTCAGCTCATCATGCTGGAGGAATTCAACAGCAGTAACAGGAGCAAGTGCAGAGATAACAGCTGTATCAAGTGCAAATGAAAGGTCAGCATTTGAACCCTTACCGGCAAGTGCAATAAATGCAGGACCATAAGCCTTACCAGTAACAACAGCAAGTTTAATAGTAGTAGCCTCAGCGTAAGCGTGGCAAAGCTTTGCCATATCCTTAACAGCGCCGTAAGCTTCTGTTTCATCATCAGCTTTGAAGCCCTCAGTATCAACAAAAGTTACAACAGGGATAGCGTAAGCGTCACAAGTTCTTACAAATCTTGCGATCTTTGAGCAATCAGCAGACGTAAGCTTGTCGCCTGTCTTGTTAGTAGCAACAACGCCGACTGTAGCACCGCCAAGTGTTGCAAGTGCTGTATAAGAAGCCTTGCCATACTCAGCATTAAGCTCAGTTACACTGTCGCCATCGCAAACAGCCTTTGCAATGCCATCAGCGTCATCTCCAACAGCCTCAGTTGGATCAGCAAATTCATACATTGGTACTGGTGAAAGGTTGTTCTGTGGAAGTTTTGTAAGTATATTTTTAGCAGCCTCAACAGCAGCCTTATCGTCCTCACAAACAACAGCAGCAGTGCCGTTTTCAGCAGCATTTTCAGCAGAGTTCTTTATGTTTGCGTTTGGTGCAACATAAAGCTCAGCATCCTTTGCGATAACAGTGAAATCAGCAGACTCAGCGAGCATTGCCGCACAGCCTGCACAAGTGCCAGCGACAACAGCTATCTGAGGAACAACACCTGAAAGGTTAGAAGTCCACATAAGCAGTTCACCATAAGCATTGAGAGCCTTTGAACCGTCGCTTACGTCAGCACCATAAGAATCGAATATTCCGACAACAGGAACTCCTGTCTTAGCAGCAAGGTCATAAACCTTTGCTATCTTCTTTGCCTGTGCCTCTGTCAAAGCACCGTCCTTAACAGTCACGTCCTGAGAAAAAGCATATACAGGATTACCCTCAACATAGCCAAAAGCAGTAATAACTCCAGCAAGGGAGTCACCCGCAGCAGCATAAGCGTCAAGCTCTGTAAATTTTCCTTCGTCAAACAAATATGTCAGCCTGTTTCTTGCAGCAGTAGGAGTCTGTGACGAAGCTTTAAGCTCTGCAAGAGTAGAAATTGAATCAGACATACAGTTTCCTCCATTCAAATAATTTTTGTGATAAAATAACGCAAAACTACTGGATTTTATCATATTTATACACTTAATATTATACTATTTTTTCGCCAAATTTACAAGAGTAAATTGACCTATTTCCGCATATTTTACGTTTAGTAGCATAATCAATATCGATACACGCATATTATTAAGCATTTTGCACAATAGCAAAGGGCCTCCTGACAAAAAGAGACCCTCGATAAGCGTTATTTCTTGGTGATAGCATTTCTTAAAGCCCTTAGCTCGTCAGGTTTAAGCTCTCTATACTCACCTGGTTTTAGCATACCAAGTTTAATCGGACCGATGGCAGTGCGCTTTAGTCTTGCGACTTCAAGTCCCACAGCTTCGCACATTTTTCTTATCTGACGGTTCCTGCCCTCATGGATAGTCATTTGAAGCACAACCCTGCCAGGCTGTTTGTCGAGCACGACAACTGAACACTCCTGCGTCATTTTGCCGTCTATTTCAACTCCTGAAGCAAGCTTTATAAGCTGTTCATCATTTATGTCAGGTCTTACTGTAACACGATAAGTCTTAGCGACATGCCTTGAAGGGTGCATGATATCATTGGCAAAATTTCCGTCATTTGTGAAAAGCAACAGTCCCTCTGAGTTCTTGTCAAGTCTGCCGATAGGATAAACTCTTTCAGGCACTTTTGTCAGAAGCTCGGTTACGCACTTTCTATCAAGCTCATCGCTCATTGTGGTAACATATCCTCTTGGCTTGTGGAGCATGATATAATAAAGCTGTCTTTTCTTGGCAACATATATTTTTTCCCCATCAAGGGTGATTATATCCTTGCCTGCCAAAGCCTTGTCGCCAAGCTTGCAAGGTCTGCCATTGACCTTTACTCTTCCCTCTGAGATATACTCCTCTGCCTTTCTTCTTGAACAAACACCACTGTCAGACATTATTTTCTGTATACGAATCTTTTCCATATTTTCTCCTTATTTATGTACGGCTCATATTGAGCCGTTATGCAAACAATTTTTTCAGCTTATCTAGATAATAGTGGAATATATCTGGCTTTTCAGGCTCTGCAAGCATCGCATCTTCCACCGCCGTGATATCCGTTCGGGCTATTTCCACATCATTGTAGTAAAACAATGCCAGCCCTATTTTATCTCCACTTTTCACAGGCGCATAAACAAACCTTGGCAGATATATCTTTGTCTTGACTTTGTAAGCCCTGCCATTCAAAAGCACTGCACTTGCCTGCCCTACCTTACATTTCACGCTGTCGCTCACTCCGCCAACAACTGCAACACCAAAACTGCTTTTATCCAGCGGAAGCTTTTGTTTTGATACAAAATCAAAGCAATAATCATAGAGCTTTGAGTGATCATTCCAATCGTCAGGAGCATTCAAGGTAACGCATATAAGCTCTTTATTCTTTCTGTCACAGGCTGAAACCAGACATCTTCTCGCCTTGTCCGTAAACCCCGTTTTTACGCCCACAATACCCTCACAGCTTTTTAAAAGCTTGTTTGAGTTGATTAGCCAGCGGTCATACGGTGGGTTTCCATAGCACAACTCAACCTTTTCAAGGTGGCATATAGCCCTGAAATCTTCATTTTTCATTGCTTCCGCTGCAAGCTTTGCCATATCCGCTGCAGTGGAATAATGCTCATCTGTATCATCATCAAGCCCAGACGGCGTTACAAAATGAGTATCATTAAGCCCCAATTGTTCAGCCTTTTTGTTCATAAGCTGAACGAACTTGCCGATACTTCCTGCCACTCTTACCGCAGCAGCATTTGCAGCGTCATTTCCGCTTGGAAGAAGCATGCCACAGCATAAATCGCGTAGAGTGACTTTGTCACCATCTTGAAGACCCATGGACGAGCCTTCGACCTTTATAGCTTCGCTGTCTACCACGAACTGCTTGTCAAGATCTTCACCACTTTCAAGCACAAGAAGCACAGACATTATTTTGGTAGTGCTTGCCATCGGACGTCTTTCATAGGCGTTTTTCTCGAACAGCACATCTCCTGTTTCACCGTCTATAACTATAGCACTCTTCGCGGATATCTCACTGAGATCGTCAGCACTGACATTCATACAGCAAAAACACATCATCATGACCGTACAAATAAATACCGTCACGCATTTCAAACAAACCACACCCTTAAAATCAATTTCAAGGATTAGTTTGCTCACTTGTGCTTTTAAAATTCAGTAAAATTATTCCACAACTTCGTCCTCGTCGTCAGACTTTTTGCCAAGAAAATCTGTTATCTTATCTATTACCTCAGGTACCATATTTATGATAGCGTTTTCCTTTGTCGCATTCATTGAAAGCTGTAAAAGCTTTGCTTCGCCCTTGTAAACAGCGATAAAAGCGATAGGCTGGATAGTTACTCCTCCGCCTGAGCCACCGCCGAACGTTTCCTTTGTGCTTTTTGTTGGCAAGTCAGAGCCACCCGACGCAAAGCCCACTGATATCTTTGAAACTGGGATTATAGTAGTACCATCTGCGGTAACGATAGGCTTGCCCACAACAGTTTCGCAGTCTGCCATTTCACGGACCTTGTCCATTGCAGTTTTAACAAGACCCTCGATCTTTGTACTTTCGCTCATTTTTCTCAACCTTTCGTATTTCAATTTGTTGCTTTAACTTCATTCTTCTTAGCCGCAAGCTCTTTATTGCGACGCTTGGCAGCACGCTTTTTCTTAAGTCTGCCTGAAAGATATATTTTAAGAAAATTAACGCCCGTGCAAAACCCTATTGCTATCAAAGTGCTTGGTCTTACCCTGACTAAGGTATGAACGTCATATCCGAACTTTTTTTCATCAAAAATGCAGTTCACATCAGCTTTTTTAAGCTTTACTGTAAAAACACCCGCAAGTATTGCAATTGTATTGAAAAGCCCTGCCTGCACCTTGCCGTATAGCATAGCCGCTTCGTAAGCGTCCTCTTTTCCAACGTCAAGAACTATCCTTGTGTCTGTAAAGCGTATAGCTTTCAAAAGCTTTTTAAAATATTTCCAACCCATTGGAATATAAGGCTTCACCTTTTTATACTGCGCTTTCAGCTCATCGAGCTTGCTTTTTTTCTTTTCTTTAGATTTGGAAACCGGCTTCTTTTCACCCTTATCCTTTTTATGAAAAAGCTTTCCGGCAAAGCCCTTTTTCTCATGCTTCACAGTTATTACCTCGGGTTTGTCCTCTGCACCAGCTTCAACATTGGTATCAGTATCAATATCAGAGATAACTTCCTGCTTATCCTCTATCTCAGTCACGCTGACATTTTCATCTGCTTCATTCTTTTCTATTTTTTCAGGCTTAGCTTCAACAATTTGCTCGGACACTTCTCCTGTTTTATCAGGCGTATCATCAGTCTGTGGGATAGGTAAGCTTTCTTCAATATTGTCCTCAAACTCCTCAAAATCATCAAAACTATCCTCAGGCAGTTCAGCTTTTTTTGATCTTTTCTGTTTTTTCTTCTTAGGCTTTCGTGGATAAATGTCAAAAAACATATACCGTACTTTAAGATCAAAGCCTTTTTTATTCAGATCTATCTGTGCCGTAATGGAAAAATGCAGCAGGATAACAATAACCGCTATAATACCAAGCAGTATCCATAAAACAATTATCGTTATCATCTCCCCTCACGGTCATACTTTATTCTTCCGTATCATTCTCTTTTGTTATCTCATCAATGGTTATCTGCTCCTGCTTATCAGGGATAGGCGGCAGATCGTCCAGGCTTGACAGCCTAAAACAACGGAGAAAATTGTCTGTCGTCTTATATGCAATAGGTCTGCCAGGCAGGTCAAGCCTGCCAGCCTCAGCAAGCAAGCCCTTATCCACAAGAGAATTTACAACTCCCGAGGAGTCAACTCCCCTGACGTGCTCCACAAAGCCCTTTGTTACAGGCTGATTGTATGCGACTATTGTCAGCGCCTCCATTGCCGCAGGGCTAAGAACAGAGTTTTTCTTTATCTCTAAAGCCGCCTTTATAAATGTCGCAAGCTCTTCTTTTGTGGCAAGCTGATATGACCCGTTAAGGCTCAAAAGCGTAATTCCGCTTTCAGCCTTACTGTATTTATCCGCCAAAGAGCCAAGTGCTTCATCAAGCTGATCTTTGACGATACCAACTGCCTCGCATAGCTTCTCGCTCTCCACAGGCTCTCCGCTTGCAAAAAGCACAGCCTCGACGGCTGCCTGTATATTTGAATGTTCCATAGATTATCCCTTTTCTTATTTTATCCGTAGCACCAGAAATTATTGTCTCCGTCATCGCCAACAGGTGAATATCCCCAATAATATCTTCTTTTTGCCCAGTAATTAGGCTTGAATACTGTGTCAGGGGTGATATTCTCAAGCTGTTCCAAGAGCTTAATTTCCTCCATAGCGGCTTCATCAGGCTTTGCCATAACAGGCTCGGTATATACATCAACACTGTCTATCTTTTCAGATATCTGCTCCATTTCTGCCATGACCTCCTCAGCTGACTTCACAGGGGCATACGCCGCAATGACTTCACCTGATATGCGCTCGGATTTTGCAGATATATACCGCTTTGACTGAGAAGCTTCTTCACGCTCTGCGTCAACATCAGCAACTTCTTCTATCTCATCTGCAGGCTCATCGTCAAGTATATTTTCTATAGGCTCAGGCTCAGCAGCATCTGCCGTTTCGCTTTCGATAACAACAGGCTTATCGAAGTCGGACTCGACTTTTTTGTTCTTTGAAGCCTTGTTGAAAAAAATCTTTGAGTTATCGTCATTGAGAAATATCCTGCCAGACTTTGTAAGCTCCAATATAGCAAGAAAAGTAGCGACTTTCTCGCTTTTCTCCGTCATGCCGTCATAAAGGTCGCCCATATCGCATTCACCATGCTTATATAGTCTTTTAAGGACATGGATTATCTTCGATGTGACCGATACTATCTTATGTGAAACTATCGGCTCGAACATCTTCGCTTTCAGCGGAACGCTCTCACGGGCTTTCTTTGATATGCCCATATAAGCGTTATAAAGGCACTGAGGGTCATGCTCACGAGAATAGGTCTTGTTTACAGGAAGCTTTATCGCCGTCCTTATAAAAACAAGGTCACCAACGTAAACTTCACGGAGAGTCTGTGCCGCCTGTTTGCACAGAGAATACTCGATGATCCTGCCTTCAAGCTCTTTTTTAAGCTCTTTTGACTCCTCGTCATGAGGCAGCAGCGAACAGGTCTTTATGTATATAAGGCGTGCCGCCATTTCAAGAAAATCAGCGGCATCCTCATAATCCTCGTGGTCAAGATCATTGATATAGTCCATATACTGTTCAAGGAGCAAAGATATCTCAATATCGTAAATATTCAGTTTGTGCTTGCTGATAAGGTGAAGAAGCAAGTCAAGCGGTCCTTCAAACATATCCAGCTTGAACTGAGCAGCACTCATTTACGTTTTTCCTTTCATGAACAGTTTTATTTCAAAAATATCGCTTTTAGTATAGGGTCAACCCAGAACGTAAGCTTATCCATTATCCAGAACATACCATTTTGCAACCAACCTATAGGAGTATCGAGAACGCCTGTTACAACAAGTATCATAAATGCAATAGCAATATAGTTCTGATACTGCGCCATAAAGCGATCTACCTTACTGCTTGTAAAGTAAGAAAGTATCTTCTGACCGTCAAGCGGCGGGATAGGTATAAGGTTGAACACTGCAAGTCCCACGTTTATAGCTGTAAAGTAATATAATATAAGCGACACATAGTAAAGAGCTATAGAATAATGCACTATATAAAGCACATAGAAAAGCTTATAAAGAACTATTCCGATAAGTCCCATTATGATATTTGAGATAGGACCTGCGGCTGCCGTAAGTGCCATGCCCTTCCTGTAATTCTTAAACCTGATAGGGTTTACCTGAACAGGTTTACCCCAACCAAAACCTATGAAGAATATGCACAATGCACCAATAGGGTCAAGATGTGCAAGAGGGTTAAGGGAAAGTCTACCCTGATAACGTGGAGTATCATCCCCAAGCTTTGTTGCCGCCCATGCGTGAGCGTACTCATGGATAGGTATACACATGAAAATTACGATGAGCTTTGCACCGTAATCAAGAATTTTCTGCGGATCCATATTTTCATGACCTCCTGTCATTTCAAAACAAAATTACACAAATCACAAGTGTAATTATACACTATTTTCAATGAAATTTCAAGGCATTTTGTCTTTATTTTTAATCGAAAACGATAAATATATGCGATTTTACGGAAATTTCAAAAAAAATCTCAAAAAGCCCTTGCAATTTCTTTTCAGTTATGCTATAATATTAAATATTGTGAATAATAGTATTGCATTTTTAAGGGTAAAGGAGGTGCAGCGTAATGGCAAAATGCGAGATCTGCGGTAAGGGCGTTACTTTTGGTATCAAGGTATCACACTCACACAGAAGAACAAACAGAACTTGGAAGCCAAATGTAAAGAGAGTTAAAGCTGTTGTAAACGGCACTCCTTGTCACATTTACGCTTGCTCAAGATGCCTGCGTTCAGGTAAGGTAGAAAGAGCTTAATGCTTGAATATTCCAAAAAATCGACTAGCTTCGCTAGTCTTTTTTTTATGCTTTTTAAGATACAAAAAAATCGGAGCCGAGTGTCATACTCTGCTCCGATTTTTATTATGCAGCGTGTCTGCCAAATGTTCTCTTATTCTCAGGCGGTGCAAAAACAGAATTAGCACCTGACGATGAATTGTCACTGTTCATATTGTTGTTGCTGAAACCGTGGTCGGTCTTATATATCATATCATAGTAGATTATAGCATTGGAGATGTTAATTCGCTCCTCGGCATAATTTGAATAATTACTGATATAATCCTCGTCCACAACACCATCGTTTATTCGTGCGTTACAAGAATCCTGACAGTACGTTTCATTCACAGTGGTCTTGAACAGACCCTGATCGTTGTCCATATACACTGGATTAGGATCATCTTTATATACTTGATTGCATGACACCGACGTTGCCACATTTTTGTAATCCGTAAGATCAAAATATGTGTTTTTCTGGCTATCATAGTAAACAGTATCTGTTACAAAATTGCCGTTTGGGAAGATAACAACATTTTCCTCGTTATCAGCGACAGAAAAGATATCATGACCAAGTGCATAGACATTTGAGAAGCCAAACATATTTCCAAGTGTTGGCTGAACGTCATACATACCCATTATCTGCTTGACCTCTGTAGGCTTATATCCGCCGTCTTTCGACCATATTATGAACGGCACTTTTCTGTTAAGATTATAGTAGAAATCGTCAACAGGAACATAGCCCTCATCATCTTCTGTAAGCACAGAATCGGTGAAAGGATTATAATTGAAATATCGGTCATACTCCTCTGCCTTTATCTTTGCGTCATGGTCACCATAAATAACAACTACAGTGTTATCAAGAAGTCCTGCATTGTCAAGTTCTGTCATGAACTGACCGATAGCCTGATCTGCATAGTGAACAGACTTAAAATAAGATCCAAGCTTTGTACCCTCAAGGAACGGTGCAGATTTTTCCTCATACATTCCGTCCTCTTCGTTGTACATCTTATACTTGAAATCTACCTCATAGTCGCTCACACGCTCAATGTCAGTAAACGGCGTATGGTTTGTGAGCATAAGGAACGCACCATACCACTTATCATGCTCCTTGTTTATCTTCTCGATCTTTGGCACTGCCTGTCTGAAGAACGATTTGTCTGACAGACCAAGACCAATAGTTTCATCAATGTTAAAATCTTTGTTATAGTTAAAGAAATCATCATAACCAAGGGAATGATGTAGATTAAGTCTGTTCCAGTAAGAACCGTTGTTGCCGTGCATACTGAAAGTATAATAGCCCTTCTTCTTAAGCATTTTCTGGGTAGTTGTGTAATCTCTGTCCCAATAGTTGATAGCAACTGTACCGCTTGAAGCTGGCATAAGTGAAGAAGCAAAGGTAAACTCGCTATCTGAGCTTGTTCCCACGCTCTCTTGAGCATAGAAATTTGAGAAATAAAGACCCTCTCTCGCAAGCTTGTTCATATTAGGTGTAAGCTCTTCTCCGTTTATATATGTATCCATACAGAATTGCTGGAAACTTTCAGCGTGGATAACTATAATGTTCTTACCCTTGAAAATATTTGTGTACTTGTTGCTCTTTTCGGAAGTTTCTTCAGTCTTTGACTTATCGTCATAGAACTTATTGAAAACCTCCTCGCTTTCCTCGTAACCAAACATCATATTTATTTTCGCATGAGTGCAGGAAATAACATCGCTAAACTGATATGTGTAAAGACCAAAAGTGCCAAGAACATATTCTCTGTTCCACTGCTTAGCGAGTCTTGAATAATCAGTGCCGGTAAGTGTTGAGCAGAAAATTCCTGCAAGACCTATGGAAACACAAAACGTTCCAAGAGCATATCCACGGCGCTTTCTCTTTTCCTTGACCTCAGTGATATAATCTCTTGTACGTCTTTTAAGAAGTATGTACACAACTATGATCGCAGGGACATCCCACAGGAAAATAAGATCCTTTGGTTCCATAATGTTCTCAGTAACGGCGTCCATTACTCCGCCGAGCTGTGAAGCCGTTGAAATAAGCGACACTGAGATGAATGATTTATAGTTTGTATAATAAATTGAGTTCGCCGTACAAAGTATAGAGAAAATTATTGTCAGTATCAAAAGGTAGACAAACTGCTTTCTCGGTTTTTTGAACACATATGATATGAGAGCAAGCAACAGTATAACTGCCATATCAGCCATAAGCGGTTTTATCTGGCTGTAATTAAACTTAACAGTAAACGCTCTAAGAAGAAATCCATTCAGAACAGATGCAAATACAAATGTTAGAAACAAGATGTTATCTTTCAGATATCCGCCTATTCCGCTGCGGATCTTTGTTATGACCTTATTCATTTATATCTCCTTTTCAATTTACTTTATTCAGTCGCAAAGAATATTGTATAATTTTTTCTGATAAAAGTCAAGCATATTAAAACCTTTTCAGTGAAATACACAAAACTTTCCTCAAACTAGCCAACTAATTTAAAGGCAATATTCCTTGAACAAAGTATATTTTACTCCCATTGAACCTTAATGTCAACAAATTAAGCTGAAATTTCAGCTATTTTTCACTTTTGTAATAATCGTGTAAAGTAATTTACATTTTATGTATGTTCAAATAATTTAACTGTACAATAATCTCAATGTGCTTTTGTTTATATGGAATAAATATATTAAAATCGACAAAGTTTTTTGTCAAAAATCAAAAATAATTGAAAATAGTATAGAAATACATTATAATATGAATGTCTGAGCATAACAATCATCACGGAGGAAAACAATGATAAAACTTATTGCAACTGACATGGACGGCACTTTGCTTGACGATAACAAGCAGCTTCCCGAAAATTTTGACAACATAGTAAAACGGCTGTTTAATAAAAATATCAGATTCGTTATTTCAAGTGGCAGAAGCTACTGCACGCTAAAAAAACAGTTTTCTGAATATCTTGATGACATGACATTTATTTGCGACAATGGTGCATATGTTGTTGATAAAGGAAAACTTCTTTCGGTTTCAGTGTTGCCAAAGGATACCGTTAAAGAAGCTGTTAGATTTTGCGAGAAATTAGGACTTACAGTTCTTCTTTGCGGAAAAAATGGCACATGGCATAACTCAAGAAATGATAGCCAGCACCAAGAAATAGCTTCATACTATGTAAATCAAGTAAAGATGGAGGATCTCACCCTTGTTGACGATGATGTTTTCAAGATAGCCGTTTTTGAAGAAAGCGGCATTGAAAATGACGGCTACAGCAAGCTTGAAGAACGCTTCGGTGAAAATTTCAATGTGCAGCTTTCAGGTAAATACTGGACGGATATAATGAATAAGGGCGTAACAAAAGGCACTGCACTGCGAACCATAGAAAACCGCATTGGAGTACGATATGAAGAAACCATGGCTTTCGGTGATTATCTTAACGATGTTGATATGCTCAACAATTCTTACTACAGCTTTGCAATGTCAAACGCTCATGAGTCTATTAAAAAGGTAGCAAATTTCATGACAGGCTCAAACAATGACAACAGCGTTATGAAAGAAATTGAAAAACACTGCCTTACATAAATAAAACATAAACAAAGCGATCTGACCAAAAATCAGACCGCTTTTTCTTATAATCTCATTTTAAAATCATCATAGCCGAACTCTTTTATAAGCTCCAACTCGCCGTCAAGCTTTTGAAGATATATTGACGGCAAAGGCATTCCGTTGAAAGTGTTGTTTTTACACATGGAATATATAGCCATATCACAGAAAACAAGCCTGTCACCCTCTTTAAGAGGCTCGTCAAAGGAATAATCCCCGATTATATCACCTGCAAGACAGGTCGGACCGCCAAGGCGATATGTGTAAGCCTTTTCGTCTGCCTGCCCTGAACCGATGATATTCGGTCGGTAAGGCATTTCCAGAACGTCAGGCATATGACAGGCTGCTGATGCGTCAAGGATAGCAAGATCCATGCCGTTTTTTGCAGTGTCGATAACCTCTGAAACAAGATATCCTGCATTGAGTGCAACAGCCTCGCCCGGTTCGAGATAGACCTGAACATCATATTTGTCATGTAGATAATTCACACACTCGATAAGGGTATCTAGGTCATAGTCATCACGGGTTATGTGATGTCCACCACCAAGATTTATCCATTTCATATTGTAAAGATACTTGCCGAACTTCTCCTCAATATGTGGTATCGTTCTTTTTAGCACATCAGAGCCTTGCTCACACATAGTATGAAAATGCAGACCATCTATGCCATCGATAAGACTGTCATCAAAATTATCTAAAGTTGTTCCGAGCCTTGAATTTTTGAAGCATGGATTGTAGATATCCGTTTCGATCTCCGAATACTCAGGATTGCACCTTATTCCACAGGATATCTTCCTGTCGCTTTTTTCAACAATGCCCTTGAATTTCTGCCACTGTTTTGGTGAGTTGAACACGATATGGTCGCATATCTGAACAAGCTCATTCATGTCCTTTTCTGTGTATGCAGGAGAATAAACATGAACTTCTCCGTCAAACTCTTCCCTGCCAAGCTTTGCCTCATAAAGACCGCTTGCGGTAGTGCCTTTCAAGTGCTGTGATATCATAGGATATGTGCTATACATGGAAAAAGCTTTCTGTGCCAAAAGTATTTTACAACCCGTTTTCTCCATGACATTATCCAAGATAGTCAGATTTTTTAGAAGCTTTGCTTCGTCAACAACATAACAAGGGGTTTTCACCTTAGAAATATCAAACATTCTTTTCCTCCACAGCTCATCTATATGAACCATCGTTGATAAAGTTGACTGTAATATTTTTGTTTTTCATTCTTGCGTCCATAAAAACACTAAGAACACCCTTGGCAAACTCAAGACTCTCCTCAGGAATATCGTCAAAGTCATGTATCATTACTTCCAATGGCTCTTCGACTTCACAGAGCTTCTCATAAAGCTTGTCGCCGTTAGCTATAGAATCCATATCATGAGCAAGCGCCTTGCTGACATATGGGTAAAACATATCAGCATTTACCATTTTAACATCATCTATCATCAATATCATTTACTCGTCCCCCATAAATTTTACTGCTGTTCCGTATGCAATGACCTCAGCCGCGCCTGCCGCAATAGCAGATGAAGCATATCTTATATTAACTACTGCATCAGCACCCAATTGTTCAGCTTCAACCACCATTCTCTTCGTGGCAAGAGCTCTTGCATCATTCATCATCTCATTATAGGCTGTAAGTTCTCCGCCAACAAGATTTTTAAAGCTCTGCATGATATCCTTTCCGACATTTTTGGTCTGGATAGTTGAGCCTTTGACAAGCCCAAGCATTTCAAGCTTTTTGCCGGAAATATAATCAGTATTTACTAAGATCATCATCTTCGCCTTTCTTTATTTCTTTTATACGCTGAATAAGCACCGTTATCGCAACGCCTGACAGTAAGGCAGGAACTACCAGAGCAATTATCTTTGCAAGCATAGGAACACCATTCATATATGCAAAAATAACGCCAATAGCTATATAATAGATAGATATCAAAGCAACTATCACAACTGGTGCTATCATTTTTTTTGTTTTGGTTTTCACTTTTCGTCACCTTTAATCAAAAACCATTTTCTTTTTGCCGTTTTTGTTTCGTGGATACTCTCTTATCCTGATGATATTGGCTGTATTCACGATACTTTCGTTTCTGTCATCACCCTGAGTAACTCTTACCCAGCCATCGCCTATCTCTTCAAGTGTGCAGTCTATAACTGATGAAAGTGAGCCTCCCTGCGAAACTGTATAAACAAGCACCTCTTGTCCGAGATATCTTGCAAAAGCTTCTTCGATCTTCATTTTTTGTTCTCCTATTAGTCAACAAGAACAGGATCAAAGTTCTCTGTCCAAGGCAGACCCCACTTATTAAGTGCGTCCATGAATGGATCCGGATCAAACTCCTCTATATTGTGTACGCCAGGCTTTTTCCACTTGCCTGTGAGTATCATCATTGCGCCTATCATTGCAGGCACGCCTGTTGTGTAGGAGATAGCCTGTGAACCGACTTCCTTATAGCACTCCTGATGATCGCATACATTGTAAACGTAATATGTCTTGTCCTTGCCGTCCTTTTTACCCTGGAAGATACAACCGATATTTGTCTTACCCTTTGTTCTTGGACCGAGTGAAGCTGGATCAGGAAGAACTGCTTTAAGAAACTGTAGCGGTACTATCTTCTTGCCCTCAAAGTCGATAGGCTCGATAGATGTCATGCCCACGTCCTCAAGGCACTTAAGATGTGTAAGATAGCTCTGACCAAATGTCATAAAGAAACGTATCCTCTTGATACCCTTGATGTTGAGAGCCAGTGATTCAAGCTCTTCGTGGTGGAGAAGATACATATCCTTTTCGCCCACCTGATCGAAATTATAAACTCTCTTTATCTCCATTGGCTCAGTTTCTACCCACTTGCCGTCCTGAATATAAGAGCCCTTTGCGGAAACTTCTCTTATATTTATCTCAGGATTGAAGTTCGTTGCGAATGGATAGCCATGATCGCCTCCGTTGCAGTCGAGGATATCTATATAGTTTATTTCATCAAAATAATGCTTCTGAGCATATGCACAGAAAACACCTGTTACACCTGGGTCAAAGCCAGATCCGAGAAGCGCTGTGATACCAGCCTTTTCAAATCTCTCTCTGTAAGCCCACTGCCACTTATATTCAAACTTTGCGGTATCCTCAGGCTCGTAGTTAGCTGTGTCAACATAATCTACTTTACACTCAAGACAAGCGTCCATGATATGGAGATCCTGATAAGGCAAAGCCACGTTGATACAAATATCAGGCTTATATTCTTTCATAAGAGCCACAAGCTCAGGCACGTTGTCTGCGTTCACCTGTGCAGTTGTGATATTTGTCTTTGTCTTATCCTGAAGTTCCTCCTTGAATTTATCGCACTTTGACTTTGTTCTGCTAGCGATACAGATATCAGTAAACACCTCGCTGTTTTGACAACACTTGTGTATAACTACACCTGCAACTCCGCCTGCACCGATTATCAATGCTCTTGACATATTAGATCATTCCTTTCTGAATTAATTATTATCAACCGCAATCCCAATTATAAATAACATCATCAAAATCGAGATCTTTAAGCCTTTGTCTGTTTATAAAAAATCCGCAGATACCTGCATCTCCCCACATTATCTTCTCATCGCCATTGCCGAAATCGCTGTCAAGCTGCAAAAGCAAAAAGTCATACTTGGTATCTTCATTACGAGGGTCCCACTGCGTAAAAGCAGGATAGCCACCTATCTTATGACCATAAGCGTTCTGATAGTTCTGCTCATAAGCCTCTATCTCATCAGCAGGAGCGATATCCATGTCCATAAGAGAATTTATTTTCTTTTTCGGTTGAGCAGCATTATAATACTCACAAAACATCTTCTCAAACCTAACGTCAGATTCGCTCATAACGTCAGCACTTGAAGTGAATTTCAAGCCAAACTCGCCATTTACCGGCATACTGTACTCTCCGTCAAGTCCGTTTTTCTTGAACTTGGCTTTGACTTCTCCCTCAGTAACGGTCTTGTCAATATCCTTGTGATAAACTATTCTGAACGTGTCTTGACAAGCAATACCATCTAATGACATTCCGTAAACATCATTATTTAATATCCAAAACTGCAATAATCCGCTTTTGGGAAACTCCTCAATATCAGTCACCTGCGAACAAACTATCTGAGCCAGCAGCCTTAACTGTCCGCCTTTTTTGTCCTCTGGGATAGTGCCGTCATGTGGAACATAGCCCATTCCGCCAACCTTGCTCTCAAAAATAGAGGGTCTATTATCCACAAGTTCTAGCCTCACGCAAGGTGTTAACGTCTTTTTCTCAACAGCTTTAAGTGCCTGCTCGGCAACTTTAAGTTCTGTTTCGTGGTCTAAAGTTTCCTCTGCTGATTCATTTTGCACATTAGCGTCAGTATTCTTTTTCTTGAAAATATCAAATAACCCCATGTTTTCCTCTTTTATTTATAAAAATACAAAAGTATCTCTCTCAGCAGCTTGCAGGCAAGTGCTGTTGAACGTCCTGTCTGATCGTAAACAGGGGAAAGCTCATTCACATCAAAGCCCACGATATTTAGCTTTGCAACTTCCTCCACTGCGAACATAAGCTCTTTGAAAGTAACTCCCCCTGCCTCAGGAGTACCCGTTCCCGGGAACTCTGACGGGTCGAGCACGTCAAGGTCAAGTGTAAAGTAAACAGGCTTTCCATGAAGTTTTTTTACTATGCTGTCAAGTCTGAAGAATCCGAACTTTTCCATAAAAGTATGCTCTTTCGCAAACTTGAACTCGTCCCTGTCACCACTTCTGATGCCAAATTGATATATCTTTCCGTCGCCCACAATATCCCAACATCTGTGGAGCACGCAGGCATGAGATTCTTTCACGCCAAGGTAATCGTCCCTCAGATCGGCATGAGCGTCAAAGTGAACGATATGCAGATCTGGATATTTCTCTGCCACAGCTCTAACTGCACCGAGAGTGACAAGGTGTTCGCCACCTATCATGCAAGGCACTTTGCCGTCATCAAGTATTTCTGATGTACGGCTTTGGATATCCCTCAGTGCGCCCTCAGGATTGCCAAATGGCAGTTCAAGGTCGCCACTGTCGAACACATTCACTTCAAGGAGGTCCTTATCCTGATACGGTGAATAAGTCTCAATGCCGAAGCTCTCATTGCGCATTGCAGAGCTTGCAAATCTTGTACCCGGTCTGAACGAAGTTGTGCTGTCATATGGTGCGCCGAAAAGGACTATCTTTGCGTCATCATATTCACAATCACAGCCTATAAAGGTATGAACATTCTTTTCCATACTTCTCTCCTTTAGTCACAGTCCTCAAGTACATCAAGGACGTAATTCGGCAGTGCGAAACAGCCCTTGTGAAGTTCTGTGTTATAATATCTTGTCTTTATGCCGAACTTTTTCCACTCATCAGCCTTAAGGTCATATATAGGGTGAAGATTTTTCGAGGCAAAGCCGAAAAGCCAATGACCCGACGGATAGGTAGGTATATGTGTCTGATAGACCATTGAAACTGGGAACGCACTGCCTATTCTTCTGTGTGTGCGCTTTACCATATCCACATAGGAATCATAATAAGTGCTTTCATGTTGGTTTATCAATATTCCTTGATCTGTGAGCGCCTTTGAGCAGTTGCCGTAAAATTCTTTTGTAAAAAGTCCCTCTCCCGGTCCAAACGGGTCGGTTGAATCAACTATAATAAGGTCATATTCATTTTCCTTGCGGCGAACGAATTTCAGACCGTCCTCAATATAGAGGGTAAGTCTAGGGTCGTCAAATGCACAGGCTGTCTGTGGAAGATACTCCTTGCACACATTTACTACCTGCTCATCTATTTCCACCATATCTATCTTTTCAATAGTGTTATATCTGCAAAGCTCACGGATAGTTCCGCCGTCCCCCGCACCAATAACAAGCACCTTTTTTATCTCAGGATTGACCGCCATAGGAACTGCAGTTACCATTTCATGATAGATGAACTCGTCCTTTTCGGTGAGCATTATAAAGCCGTCAAGCACTAATACCCTGCCGAACTCATATGTGTCAAAAACGTCTATTTCCTGATAATAGCTTTTTTTAGAATAAAGCTGTTTTTTTACACGAATGGTGAAATTAACATCGTCCGTATGTTTCTCAGTAAACCAAAGATCCATAAAATGTATCTCCTCTCTATGAATTTACCACTACGTTTATGTTGTTTATCTCAAGATCCTCCGTACCTGTAAGGAAACAGCCCTTTTCTTTACAGTATGCGATATAATTAAGTATGTCGGAAGTTATCTTCTCACCAGGGGCTAGGATAGGTATTCCCGGCGGATAGCACATAACGAATTCTCCGCATATCATACCGTTGCTTTCTTCTATAGGCACTGATTTTTTCTCGCTGTAGAAAGCTTGTTGCGGCGGTATCTCAACGATAGGATTGATATATTCGTGGTCAAACATTCCTGACGGGTCTTTTGAATAAAGCCTTTTAATTTCGGAAAGTGCGGATATAAAACGCTCAATCTCAAGCTCTCTATCTCCTGCGGAAACTATAGCAAGTATATTTCCGATATCACCGAACTCTATCTGAATGTCGTAATCGTCACGGAGAATGTCATAGACCTCAACACCTGCCAATCCCATGGCTCTTGTGTGAACGGAAAGCTTTGTGCTGTCAAATGCGAAGATATCGTCACCGTTTTCAAGCTCCCGACCGAAAGCGTAATAGCCGCCTATCTTGTTTATCTCTTCCCTTGCATAATCGGCATAGTCAACTGCCTTTTTAAAAAGCTCCTTGCCGTTGAGCGCAAGATTTTTTCTTGCAAGGTCAAGGGATACCATAAGCAGATAAGAGCCGCTCGTGGTCTGAGTGAGGTTAATTATCTGTCTTACATAACCCTCTGAAACAGTGTCTGCACAAAGAAGGAGCGATGACTGAGTCAGGCTTCCTCCTGTTTTGTGTATTGATACTGCCGCCATATCCGCTCCTGCCGCCATTGCAGAACAAGGCAGACCCTCACCAAAATAAAGGTGAGTGCCATGTGCTTCGTCCGCAAGCACCAACATACCATGCTCATGGGCAAGCTTGACGATGCTTTTTATATCAGAGCAAATTCCGTAATAAGTCGGGTTATTCACCAAAACAGCCTTTGCATCAGGATTTTCCTTGATAGCTTTTTCAACGTCCTTAACGGACATTCCAAGAGGTATTCCAAGCTGTTTGTTTGTGCCTGGGTTTACATAAACAGGTATAGCGCCGCACACAACAAGTGCATTGATAGCGCTTCTGTGAACGTTTCTCGGCATTATTATCTTATCTCCTGCCTTACAGCTTGTAAATATCATCGTCTGAACTGCGGCAGTTGTGCCGTTTACAATAAAGAATGCGTGCTTTGCACCAAAAGCCTCAGCGGCAAGCATTTCAGCATCTTTTATCACAGAAACAGGGTGACAAAGGTTGTCAAGCGGCTTCATGGAGTTCACATCGCACTTCAGACAATCAACGCCCAAAAAGTCACGAAGCTCTTTATTCATTCTTCCGCCCTTGTGACCAGGTACGTCAAGACGCACCACTCTGTTTCTCATATGTTTTTTCAAAGCCTCATACACAGGTGCATTATTCTGTGTTAAGTTCAAATCTATCACTACCTTATCAGTATATGTTCATGCCGCTGTATATCTCGATCATCTCACGGCGCAGACTATCTGTTATGTCAAGCCTTTGCTTCGGCGTAAGCTCATATACGTCCTGCTTGAAAAGATAATTCTGCAAGTCGATATCCTTAATGAGAAGCTTGGTATGGAAAATATTTGACTGATAAACATTGACGTCTATTGCGTCATATTTAGTCAGCGTATTTTTATCTATATAATCCTGAATAGAAGTTATCTTATGGTCAATAAAAAACTTCTTTCCCAAAACATCTCGGGTAAAGCCTCTTACTCGGTAGTCAATAGTGATAATATCAGAGTCAAAGCTGCTGATAAGATAATTCAGTGCGTTTAGCGGAGAAATAGTTCCGCAAGTAGAAACATCTATATCCACTCGGAATGTGGAAATGGAGTTGTCCGGGTGATATTCAGGAAATGTGTGAACAGTTACATGGCTTTTGTCAAGGTGAGCGTGTATCATTTCAGGCACATCGCCACCTATTTTTCCTTGATTGCACGAAGGGTCGATACTGTCCTCATCGAGGGCTTTTTCCGCAATAAGCACGTTCACCGACGCACCCTGCGGCTCATAATCCTGTTTTGATATATTAAGTATCCTTGCGCCTATCATCTCAGTAACGTCGCAAAGAATTTTCGTAAGTCTTTCTGAATTATACTGCTCGTCAATATAAGCAATATATTCCTTTTGTTCTCTTTCAGTTTTGGCATAACATACATCATATATGTTAAAGCTAAGGGTCTTGGTTAGATTATTAAAACCATACAAAGAAAGCTTCTGCTCCAACCCTAACATCACCCGTCCTTTCGGATAAAATAATCAGCCTATCAAGACTAAAATTATAGACTTGTTTTCATTATACCACATCTCGATCAAAAAGTACATAGTTTTACGCACTTTTTTCATATTTTTTTATTAAGCATGGCATAAGTGTGGCAATAAAATAAAAAAGGTTGAAATCAAGAAGAAAATAGTGTATAATAAGTTCTGATAATTGTTACAGGAGAAATATACAATGTTATTGAATGTTGAACATCTTTACAAATATTTCAATGGACAGGCACTGCTCAAGGATATAAATTTTACAGTTGAAGACAGAGAAGCCGTTGGACTTATCGGCATAAACGGATGCGGAAAGTCTACCCTGCTTAATATCATTACAGGCAGTGAGGGCTACGACAAGACCCCCGAAGGACTAGGCTCTGTGAATATCGCAGGCAAGGCTTCCATTGGCTTTTTAAGGCAGAACAGCGGACTTAATTCTGAACTTACCATAGGTGAGGAAATGAAGAACGCTTTCGCTCCCCTCCTTGAAACACTGGATAAAATGAAAGTCCTTGAAAAGAAAATGGCAGATGACGGAGATATTGACAGTATAAGCCACGAATATGCCGAGCTTTCTTCATACTTTGAGGCTCGGGACGGATATAGGATAGATGTAAAAATAAAGCAGGTGCTTAACGGCATGGGCTTTGGCTCAACACCTACAGACAGAGTCATCTCTACTCTTTCAGGCGGTGAAAAAACACGTCTTGCACTGGCTAAGCTTCTTCTTGAAGAGCCTAATCTGCTTATACTTGACGAGCCAACCAACCACCTTGATTTTGAAACGCTCATGTGGTTAGAGGACTATCTCAAAGGCTACAAGGGTGCGATAATCATAGTTTCCCACGACAGATATTTTCTAAACAAGGTCTGTACGAGAATATGTGAGATAGAACAAGGCAGGCTCACATCATATCGAGGGGACTATTCCTCCTATCTTGTGCAAAAGAAAATGAACTCAGAGCGTCAGCTGAAAGAATATGAAGCACAGCAGAAGGAGATATCAAAGCTAGAGGACTATGTGGCGAAAAATCTCGTCAGGGCTTCAACCTCAAAAATGGCGAAGTCAAGACAGCATATGCTTGACCGTATCGAGCGTATCGACAAACCGCTTATGTACACAAAACCTCCAAAGATAAAGCTTGAATATGATATTGAGCCAACAAAGGATATTGTGCGAGTTGTTGACTGTCCGCTGGTCGTTGGCGAGGGTGCTGACAAAAAGGAGCTTATAAAGTCACTTACCATGAACGTTCGTCGTGGAGAGCACGTTGCTATAATCGGTGCGAACGGTATCGGAAAAACTTCCATACTGAAACTTATCCAAGGCATTATCCCACACGAGGGTGGGAATATAAGCTGGGGCGGAAACGTGAAGATATCCTATTTTGAACAGGAACACGCTATACTTGATCCCCATAAGACAGTGCTTGAAGAAATAATGGATCGCTATCCAAGATTATCAGAACAACAGGCAAGAAGCGTGCTAGGTGCAGTTCTGCTTACAGGCGAGAATGTGTTCAAGCCTATTTCTGTTCTCAGCGGTGGCGAAAGGGCGAAGCTTTGCTTTGCCATAATGGCTCTCAATCGTGGAAATGTACTTGTGCTTGACGAGCCTACAAACCACCTTGACCTAAACACAAAAGAAGTGCTGGAGGACGCTTTGGCAGAGTTTGGTGGAACGATAATCCTTGTATCTCATGACAGATATCTACTCAACAAGGTAGCAAGCAGGATAATAGAGATAAAGCATGACGAGGTGAACTCATACGAGGGCAACTTTGACGCATACAGCGAAGCGGTGAACGCTGCCCGTCAGCTCAAGATGCAGAGCGAAGCAGAGATAAAACGGGCTGAAGAGGAAAAAGCGTACAAAGAAAACAAAGCAAGACAATATCGTAGTAAGGAACAGCGTGCCGCTGACGCTCAAAAACGCAACCGCATAAGAGAACTTGAAAAGGAGATTGAAGACACAGAAGTTCTGATATTTGAACTTGAAAATGCCATATCTGACCCTGAGATAGCTTCTGACTACAGCAAAATGAGTGAGAAATGCAAAGAGCTTGAAGAAGCCAAAACCGCCCTTGACCAGAAAATGGACGAGTGGGCTGAGCTTTCCGACCAGCTTTCATAAACAAATTTTCACAGAAATCGCCCCTTATGAGTATAATGATACAGCACAGACTGACATTATACATAAGGGGTGTTTGTTTTGGAGATAAAAAGGCTGTCAGAGTATGAAATAAAAGTTATTCTCAACGAAAAGGATATGCGGATAATGAATATATCCTTTGAAGATTTTGAGAAAAGCAACAAAAGAAGCAAAGATTTTTTATCTGAACTCATGTTTATACTCAAGGAGACAGGACTTATAAAAATATCCGAAGGAAATATTGAAGTTGATGTTGCTTTGACAAGTGAAGAAACAATAAACATATATTTTATACTACCTAAAAACGACAATCATCACACCACTGAACTCGCCATAATCAGCTACGATCCAAACGAGCTAATATCAAAAGCTACTGAAATACACAAAAAATACTCCGAAAAGATTATAAAAAGCAGTCTGTATCAGCTTCCTAGTGGTTATGCTCTAATCTTCACCATAGGATACGCACGCTCCACTATTGCAAAAAAAGCTTTACTGAAAACCTGTGCTACTGACAACGTGATTATAAACAAAATAAAGGAGTACAGCCCATTATTGAGCAGTACTCCTTTTGAAAAACTAAACTATTTCTCTTAGAAGCTTAACAGCCTCTGGCATATCGTTTGCCTTAAACGCATATGTTCCCGTTACTAAAGTGTCTGCACCCGATTCTTTAAGCAAACCGGCAGTTTCGAGATTTACGCCACCGTCAACCTGAAGTCTAATATCCCTTTCCGTCTGGTCAATTAGATATCTCACTTCGCTTATTTTTTCAAGAGTGTCAGGAATAAACTTTTGACCGCCAAAACCTGGGTTTACTGTCATAACGAGTACCATATCAACAGATTTAAGAAATGGCTGGATCGCACTTACAGGTGTTGCAGGCTTAATGGAGATACCTGCCTTGATCCCCCTCGAATGTATTTTGTCAATAACAGCTTGCGGATCATCAGCCGCCTCATAATGAAAAGTTATAAGGTCAGCTCCAAGATCTGCGTAGTTATCAATATATCTGATAGGATCACAAATCATGAGATGAACGTCTACTGGAACAGTTATGCTTTTGCCCACACTTTTCAAAAGCGGTTCGCCAAAACTTATATTTCTCACAAACATTCCGTCCATGACATCATAATGAATCCAGTCAACACCAGCGTCCTCAGCACGCTTTATCTCGAACGCAAGGTTTGAAAAGTCGCAGGCAAGCAGCGACGCAGAAACGATAATATCCAATTGAAAACCTCCGTTAATTCAATATTTTCCCACTTAATATTGTCCTATAATTTCAATTTCTATTATACAACACCACTGGGGCATTGTCAAGCTTGTTCGTCAAGAGTTAATGTATAAGCTGGAATAAATTCATCAAGAAAAACATTTGCTTCAGGAATATTCATTGCGACAATAGCTTCAAGTGTAGATTTTTCTGCTGATGCAAAATCAGTATTTCCCATTTGTCTTTCTTCAAGGCACTTTATAAGTGCAGAAAGCTTATCAGCCGCTTTAACAAGAGTCCATGCTTCTTCTTCCTGTGGAGTTTTACAGAAAAGCGGCTCAAAGTCCTCTTTCAGATCATCAGGAAGATAAGACACCAGAGTATTTTTGGCTTTCTGCTCGATCTCATCATATGCGCCCTTTATCTCATGGCTGTAATATTTTATGGGCGTAGGCAAGTCACCTGTGATTATCTCGGTGACATCATGATACATAGCAAGCAGCGCACATCTCTCAGGAGAAACATTACCGTCAAATCGCTTATTTCTGATAAGTGCAAGCACATGTGCGATAAAAGCAACTTCAAGGGAATGCTCGCTAATATTCTCATTGATCGTGTTTCTCATAAGTGCCCAACGATTTATATATTTCATACGGGATATCACTGCGAAAAATTTACTTTCTGACATATCAACACTCCTAAACTATACACAAAAATCGGGACGATGCTTTTCATCGTCCCGAAAAAATTTCTGATCTTATCTTACAATTGTAAGAAGAACACCAGCAGCAACGGCTGAACCGATAACGCCGGCAACATTAGGACCCATAGCGTGCATCAACAGATAGTTTGTAGGAACTTCCTGCTGACCGACCTTCTGAGAGATACGAGCTGCCATTGGAACGGCAGATACACCTGCTGAACCGATAAGAGGATTGATCTTGTGACCTGAAAGAACATACATAAGCTTACCAAGAAGTACGCCGCAGGCTGTACCAAGCGAGAACGCTACAACGCCAAGTGCCATAACTTCTGCAAACTGAATGTTCATGATCTTATCAGCCTGAGTCGTTGCACCAACTGTTACGCCAAGGAAGATAGTGATGATGTTCATAAGCTCATTCTGAGCGGTCTTAACAAGTCTGTCGCAGACGCCACTCTCTTTAAGAAGGTTACCAAACATGAGCATACCAACCAGTGGAGCTGCTGAAGGAACCATGAGTGAGATAACGATAGTTACGAGGATAGGGAAAATAAGCTTTTCTACCTTAGAAACAGGTCTTAGCTGACCCATTACTACTGAACGCTCTTTCTTTGTTGTAAGAGCCTTCATGATAGGCGGCTGGATAATAGGAACAAGAGCCATATATGTATAGGCTGCAAGTGCAATAGTACCAACACCGATATTACTGTTTGACGTAAGAAGTCTTGAAGATACATAGATAGATGTAGGGCCATCAGCACCGCCGATGATAGCAATAGAACCACACTCAGCTGCACTCATTCCGAATAGAGCCGCACCGATGAATGTAAAGAAAATACCGCCCTGTGCAGCAGCACCCATAAGAAAGCTCTTAGGGCTTGCGATCAGCGGACCAAAGTCTGTCATAGCACCGATTCCAAGGAATATGAGTGGTGGATAGATCTGAAGCTTAACGCCCATGTAAAGAATATCCAACAGACCACCCTTTTGAAGTATCTGACCGTAATCTATATAGTGGTCATTGCCTGCAACCGTTTTATAGTTCCAGAAGTCCGGATGATACATCTCAGCGTATGGCAGGTTTGTAAGCAGCATACCGAATGAGATAGGCAAAAGCAGAAGCGGCTCAAAGCCCTTTGCAATAGCCAGATACATAAATACGAATGAAATAAGTATCATTACGATATTTTTCCAGCCGCCGTCTACGAGGAAACCCGCAAAACCCGACTGTGACGCCAAAGACGCCATGGTATCAAGAAATGAATTAATTATTGACATCTATTATCACGTTCCTTTCACGTCAACTGCACTAAAATGGTCTTGTATTGTCTATTATGCCTGCGGTAGACCATGCAGGTCTTTGAGGCTTGGCAGTTTTAACGCTCTTAAGAACGAGCTTCTTGCCCTCTGCACTGCTCATAGCCGAAATTGCGGCCATGATAACAGCAACTGTTTCTTCTTCAATGCCGTCTTCTACAACAGGAGCAGCAGCCTTTATTGGCTCTGGCTTAGCAACAGCCTTTGCAGCTTCAGCAGCTTTTTTTGCCTCTTCAGCCTTTCTTGCAGCTCTGCTGTTGATAACGTCAAATATCTTGCCGTATATCGACACAAGCAGAATAAGCAGAACAAGTCCGATAAATACCACAACTATACCCGTGATAACGACAGAGGCAACAGTTCCAGCACCCAGATCTTTTTGGTCAGGACTGATCGTGCTCTTTGCCGCAACCATCTGAGCTGCAGTGTTAAGAAAATTGATCATAAAAATTCTCCTTACTGTAAGTATAATAAAACTTAATATTATTATACACCAAAGCCACACAAATAGCAAGACTTTTTCCCACATTTTTTTCACAAAATTATCTCCAAGTCAACACCTATTTTTGTTATGATTTCTGATAAAAGTGCATAAATACGCAAAAAACTTATATCTTGGGCACACTTGCAAATATCATGTTAAGATGTTATAATATCTTTACATAATAATGTTACGGAGATGATATTTTGTCTGACAAATTTTTGAATTGGCTTGAGGAATTTACCCCACATCTTATAGCGGCGGCTGTTATTTTTCTTTTAGGAATACTTCTTGACAAGCTTGTTTTGAAGGTCATGCACAAAGGTTTGAGCATGCGTCGAACAGACGTGACTATACATAAATTTCTCACATCTGTGGTACACACTGTATTGCTTATTATAATAGTAGTAATGTCACTTTCTGCACTTCAAGTACCTATGTCCTCCATAGTCGCAACTATCGGTGCGGCAGGTCTTGCTATCGGTCTTGCTCTTCAAAACAGTCTTTCAAACGTTGCAGGCGGCTTTATCATACTTTTTTCAAAACCTTTTAAATGCGGTGATTATGTAAAAATAGGCGACTCAGAGGGAACTGTTGACGCTATCTCTATACTTTACACCACCCTAAAGACCCTTGAGAATAAGATGATATTTATACCAAACGGAGTTGTATCACAATCGACTATTACGAATATAACTGCTGACGACAAACGTCGCCTTGAACTGAAATTCTCTATCAGCTACAATGACGACCACAACAAGGCAATGGCTATTCTTAGAGAAATGCTCAATGATGAGCCAAGGGTAATAAACGAGCCTGACAAGCCGCTTGTGGCTGTTTGCGAGCATGGCGCAAGCGCAATTATTCTCATCATGCGTGTATGGATACCGACCGATGCTTACTGGGAGATACGATACAAATTTCTCAAAGAGGCAAAGGAACGCTTTGACGCAAACGGCATTTCCATACCATTCGACCAACTTGACGTACATATATCAAAATAACAAAAGTCCGCAGGCGAGCGTCTGCGGACTTTTTACCTCATATCTTCCCTGTTCTTATATAAAAATCTGTTCACATCAATACTGTCTGCAATTGGCAGCTTGGTTTTGTCACAGTATGTTTTTTCAAGACTTTCAAGCTTCTCTGCTATTCTAAGCTGACCGTCAAGCGCACTTTTTATACACTCTGCAAAAGGACTTCCGCATAGATCACTGTAGGTCTGACAAAACTCCTTTGAATACGCCTTGACAAAAAATCTTGCTTCTTTTATAATATTTCCGTCAGTTACCATTGTTATCCTCCAGACTTGTGAGCAACCCTGAACGCTGATTTTTCAAAGCCGCTGTAAGCTTTTGCATATCTTCCTTTAGCTGCGGCTCTTTTATCTCACTCACATAATGCTCAAACCTGTCTATCATGCAGTTTTCAGACACGATAAGTCTTTTTATCGCCGCAAACTGTTCCTCAGTTATCATAAAGACCGCCTCCCGATATTATTATACCGAAGGCGGCCTGTTTTATTCTTTGTGTTTTTCATCAAGAAGCGTTGTGGCTATTGCAGCACAAAACACCTTTTTCGCACCCATCTCTTTTAACAGCCTGCTACAGACATTGAGAGTTGCACCTGTTGTGTAAACATCATCAAATAGCAGGACATTTTTACCTTTTATGTCAGCGTGTTTCGCTAGAGAATAATAAACATCCTCCGCATGAGTTTTTCGTTGAGCGGCAGTCAAAGTATGCTGTTCTGCGGTATCCCTTGTCCGTCCAAGCAGACGATGATCTTTTCTTATCCCAAGCTCCATAGCCGTAAAGTGTGCAAGCTTTTGTGCCTGATCGTATCCCCTTTTACGGCGTTTTGATCTGTGCATTGGCACTGATGTGATGATATCCGCCTGCTGTGCGATACCATTTTCTCTGAGCACATTACCCAGAAGCTTCGCAGAATATTCCGCAAAATTAAGCTGTCTGTCGTCTTTAAGCTGATGTATTGCTTTCACGCAGATATCCTCATATCTCATAAGAGTATAAATGCTATCAAAATGTAGTGAATCATGATCCAGGCACTTATCCTTGCCGCACTTTTCGCACAATATTTCTTTATGAAAAGGGAGCTTACATTCACAATTTTTGCACAAAAGCTCGTCCCATGTTATAAAACTTCCACATATAGGACAACGATTAGGATAAACAAAATCAAGCAGAAATTTATATATCAAGCGTCTGCTGACCACTGTCGTCACCCTCCACAAGCTCCATTAGCATATTTTTAAGCGCAGTATACCTCAAAGTGCGTTTATTATTATCTATCATAAAATCAACACGCTTTTTCGAGCCAACTATTATAAGCATTCTTTTAGCTCTTGTCACAGCCGTATAAAGCAGATTTCTGTAATAAAGCTTGTCAAATCCACCGAATACAGTGAGAATGACAACATCAAACTCAGAACCTTGGCTTTTGTGCACTGTTATGGCATAGGCAAGCTCCAGATTATCCAGCATTTGCTTGTCATAGACAGCTATTCTGCCCTCAAAATCTATAGTCACAGTTTTAAGTATCTTGTTCACTGCAATTATTATGCCTATATCGCCGTTAAAAATGCCTGCGCCACTTTCGGTCTTGTCCTCGGTTATATACTTTTTCCAAAGAATGTCATAATCATTCTTGGTCTGCATGACCTTGTCACCTTTTCTAAAAGTATAAACAGGGGTCTTGACCTCTGATTTTCCTACGGCAGGAGGATTAAGCTCCTGCTGTAGACGCTTGTTTAGCTCCACAGTACCCGCAGGACCTTTACGTGTAGGCGAAAGCACCTGAATGTCGTCTATAGGCGAGTAATCATAGGCTTTTGGCAGCCTTGTTTTGCAAAGCTCCACCACAAGATCCTGAAGTTCTCCATATTCAAGCCGTTGCATAAAAAAGAAATCCTTGTCCTTGCTGGCCAGGTCGATATGCTCGCCGTTTACTATCTTATGAGCGTTCATAACAATCTCAGACTCCTGTGCTTGTCTGAAGATCTCTTTTAGTGTTACAACAGACATTACTCCGCTGTCAATAATATCCTTTAACACATTTCCTGCACCTACTGACGGAAGCTGATCGCTGTCCCCCACCAGAACGAGCTTGCAGGTAACGCTTATGGCTCTCAAAACGGCTTCAAAAAGGCAGGAATCCACCATTGACATCTCGTCGATTATCAAAGCGTCACAATCGAGAAGATTGTTTTCATCATGTATAAACGCAAGTGTATCACCGCTTGTATGCTTCACTTCAAGAAGCCTGTGGATAGTTTTTGCGTCAAATCCCGTAAGGTCAGAAAGCCTTTTTGCGGCTCGGCCTGTTGGTGCGCATATCATAACGTTAAGCCCTTGCTGCTGATAAAGAGAAATTATAGCATTGAGCGTTGTGGTCTTTCCTGTACCCGGCCCTCCCGTCAGCACAAGAAAGCCCTTTGACAGTGCAAGATTTATGGCTTCACGCTGTATTTTTTCATATTGTATGCCATTATTTTCCTCTTCGAGATCAATCACTTCGGAAAAGTCTATCTTATTGTCATAAGAGATCTGCCGCATTATGGCAAGTCGCCTTGCTATGTAGTCCTCAGCTTTGTAAAAATCTGCAAGCATAACAAAACGTCTGCCATGCTTATCGTAATAGTAGAGGTTTTCCTCCTCAGTTTCATCCTCGATTACTTTTTTTATAAGCTTTTCATCAACATCAAGATAACTCACCGCTGTTTTCACAAGACTGTCTAAAGGCAGGCAGGTATGACCTTGGTCAGCGTTTTGTCTTAGAATATATGTAATGCCTGCCTTTATCCTGCACTCGCTGTCAGCAGGGATATCAGACTTTGCCGCAACTGCGTCCGCACGGGAAAATGACAGATCGACGCCCTGAATACAAAGCACATAAGGGTTTGATTTTATGATCTGCTCGGCAGTGTTGCCCCAACGCTTCCACGCCTTTATGCCATATGAAGTTTCGATCTCAAACTTGTTGAGATATGACATAAGCGACCTTGCGGCAAAAGTTGTTTTAAACTCCTGAGATATTTTTTCCGCTTTTTTCACTGTTATCCCGTCTATCTCCGTGAGCCTGTCGGGAGTATTTTCTATTATGTCAAGGGTATCGTCCCCGAACTTGTTCACAAGCTTTTTTGCAAGTACAGGCCCTACGCCTGATATAGCACCGCTTGCAAGATAACGCTGAATCGCTGCAGAGGTAGTAGGCAAAGAACGCTCAAAGATATGCACCTTGAACTGCTCGCCGAACTTCTGATGTGAAGTGAACTCCCCTGTTACAACGAGATCTTCGCCCTCCTCAACGTCACCCATTTCGCCAACAACTGTGATAAGGTCATTGTCACAGTTAAGCATAAGCACACAGAAGCCTGTGTCCTCACTTTTAAATATTATGCTGTCAACCTCACCCTTGAGGGTCTTTAAATCTTCCATATTATTCTCCGAATGATCTATTTTTCATGGCATTTCAGCTCTCTGCGCTTGATAAAATCTGCAAGTTCAGTTATATCAACACAGTGAACGATGCTATAATCCTGTTCCAAACGCTTTGAAACATAATTTATCTCACTTTTGTCAAGCTGAACGAGGATTATTTCTCTTCCATAATATTCAGGCTGAAAAAACTCCTCCCAATAACAGCTTTTTACCATATGTTCAAGCTCATGTGTATTCTTTTTGCATGGGATAAGCAAATATCCTCCACGCTTGCCAACATTTCGCACCTTATAACATTTCACCCAAAACCAAATAACGACCGCCAGCACAAGAGCCAGAAGAAGTATAAGATTCAACACAAGATCACCTCCACATATTATTAGTACATTTTATGCGGAAAGCAGATTTTGTGTCATATGATTCATTTTACACCTTTTTGACGAAAAAAGCAAGATTTTTATGCAAAACAAAAAAGCTGCCCCGAAGGACAGCTTGAATTATTTACTTTATCTCAACTGAAGCAGCCCAATCCTTGAACTTATCTTCATACTTTGACTTATTTTTCTGCTCGCAGAGAAAATCAAAAATGTAGTAACCACCGTTGCCCTCTGTTATAGAACTCATGCCGTAATAATGTTTATCTCCTATGCTCTGGGTATAATAAATATATTTTGAATCCCTGCCTGTTATTTTTAAAGTAGTTGTGCCGTTTTCAAGAAAAAAATCAAAGATATCAGAAGCAGATTCACCCTTGCCATAGCCGTAAAGTGCCAAATCAGAATATGAGAGCTTGACAGCGTTTATGCCCACCTCGTTGTTGGAGAAGTTATCAAGGGCATACAGATTTTTACTGCTGGATTTCTCAATATCCGCAGGAGCGGTCATTGTATATCCCGTACCCTGCAATGTTTTCGTAGCTGTGTTTTTGTAAAAATATCTCACGCCGAAAGCCACCAAGAACGCAAGGATAAACACAAGAACTGTCATCAAAGGCTTTGGTATACCCTTTTTAGCAGATGTAACAGGCGCTATCTTATAAGGCTCATATGCACTGCCGTATGGAGTTTGAGCATTGCCATTCTGCGGAGGCGGATAACTCTGCTGAGCGTAGCCGTTCTGTGGCTGACCATAAGATTGCTGACCCTGAGCATAATTCTGCTGAGGTACTGCATTCACAGGCTGTGCACCTGTAGTGTTGCGCTTGCCAAAGCCAACATTCTCACCAAGGTTTGATGTGTCGATAGAATCCATATAACCGCTTGTTTCAGACTTCACAGCCGACCCACAATTAGGACAAAAAGCGTCAGTATCACTGATCTTTGCCGAACAAATAGGACATTTCATATTCTTTTCTCCCTCATATAATTTATGTTCTTATTCTAACATATGCTGTTCATTATGTCAATAATTTAACAAATCGGTTTTATAAATTTTGTATTAATTGATATGGATAGTGCTTGCCCACTTTTCAAATTTCGGGTCATAGAAATCCTTTTCATCAGCCTTACAGCCAAAAACAAACCAATAATATTTATAACCTGACTTTTTGCATAAAGCATAGTTATAAACTTCGTCGCCCGTTTTTGCACGATAGGTCATTTTAAGCTTGTTACCATCAGCATACACTTCTTTATAGCTGCTTCCAAACTGACTTTTCAAATTGCCCTTCATGTAGGTGACAAACAGTTTCTCAGTAAGAATATCCGTTGTTTCGCCGGCAAGTGAAGAGTAATCAAGGATCATATACTGAAAATCGCTATCAACATCGGCGTACTTTCCGTTAGCTTTTACAGTTCCATCTCTGCTCTGTGCCGCATAATCTGTTGTGGTCTCCTTTTCAAGTGACCTTGGCAGTTCAACGCTAAAGTTCTCCTCTCTAATGGTATGGGTTGAAACATTGTGATAGTACCAATATCCAAAACCGATAGCTGCGCCCACAAACAATGCCAGCAAAAGGATAAGCACCTTTTTGCCTATAGACATATTCTTTCCCACTGCTCTCACATTGCTGTTAAGACCATTGTCAAAGCCATTGTTAAAGCTATTATTGAAACTATTGCCATACCTCGGCTGTGCCGAATTTACCCCTGTCATTTCAATAACTCTTGTGCCACAATTCTGACAGCAAATGCTGTTAGGCAGAATATCGCACCCGCATACTGTACATCTCATAAAGATACCCCCTATAAAAATTTATTACTTTTATATTAACATACTTCTTCTTTTTTGTCAACAAAAAAAAGCGGACAGCACATAGCCGCCCGCTCTTAAAAACTTATTACTTAGCGTTCTTCTTAGCCTCGATATCAGCAAGAGCGTCTTTTCTTGAAAGATTGATCCTGCCCTGATCGTCGATCTCCATTACCTTAACAACGATCTCGTCGCCAACAGAAACAACGTCCTCCACCTTTTCTACTCTTGATTTGTCAAGCTTAGAAATGTGTACCAAACCGTCCTTACCAGGAGCTATCTCAACGAAAGCACCGAAGTTCATGATCTTTACTACCTTACCTCTGTAGATAGCACCTATCTCAGGGTCATTAGCGATAGTATTGATGATATTGATTGCCTGCTCAGCCTTTTCCTTGTCGATACCTGAAACGAATACGCTGCCATCCTCAGATATGTCTATCTTAACGTCGCACTCAGCAGAGATCTTCTGAATTACCTTTCCGCCTGAACCGATAACTTCTCTGATCTTGTCAACCGGTACCTTTGTTGCCAGCATCTTAGGTGCCCACTTGCTTACCTCAGCACGAGGAGCAGGGATAGCCTTGAGCATTATCTCATCAAGAATGTACATTCTTGCTTTTCTTGTCTTTTCAAAAGCACTTGCGATTATCTCAGGTGTCAGACCGTCGACCTTAATATCCACCTGAATAGCTGTGATACCGTTCTTTGTACCGCCTACCTTAAAGTCCATATCGCCGTAGAAGTCCTCAAGACCCTGAATGTCTACCATTGTCATCCAGCTGCCGTCCTCCTTAGTGATAAGACCGCATGAGATACCTGCAACAGGCTCTTTGATAGGAACGCCTGCGTCCATAAGTGCAAGTGTAGAACCACAGATAGAACCCTGTGATGTAGAACCGTTTGAAGAAAGCACCTCAGATACGCATCTGATAGCATATGGGAACTCTTCAACAGAAGGGATAACCGGAACAAGTGCTCTCTCAGCAAGTGCGCCGTGACCTATCTCTCTTCTTCCCGGGCCTCTTGAAGGTCTTGTTTCACCAACAGAATATGAAGGGAAATTGTACTGATGCATATATCTCTTGGAAGTTTCCTCGTCGATACCGTCAAGCTTCTGGGCGTCTGAAACAGGGCCAAGAGTTGCGATAGTCATGACCTGTGTCTGACCTCTTGTAAAGATACCTGAACCGTGTACTCTTGGGAGAACGCCAACTTCAGCAGCAAGTGGTCTTATCTCATCTATACCTCTGCCGTCAACACGCTTGCCCTCATAGAGCCAGTTTCTAACTATCTTCTTCTGGAGTTTATACATAACTTCGTCAAGAACAGCAGTGTTATCCTCGCACTGCTCGTCGAACTTCTCATGAACAGCGTCGATTATTGGCTGGAGTCTTGCGTCTCTTACATTCTTATCATCTGTATCAAGAGCGACCTTTACCTGCTCGCCTACCATTGCTTCAACAGCGTCGAACAGATCATGGTCAACTTCCATTGACTCGAACTCGAACTTAGGCTTACCGATCTGAGCCTTGATATCGTTGATGAAAGCTACCATTTTCTTTATCTCTTCATGACCTGTCATGATAGCCTTGAGCATAAGGTCATCAGGGATCTGGTCTGCACCTGCTTCGATCATAACTATCTTTTCAGCTGAACCTGCAACAGTCAGGTTAAGTCTGTTCTTAGCTCTCTGCTCAAGAGTTGGGTTGAGCACCAGCTCGCCGTCAACGTAACCTACGTTGATAGAAGCAACAGGTCCGTTCCAAGGGATATCAGAGATAGAAAGTGCAATAGATGTAGCTATCATACCTGTGATCTCAGGTGAGTTGTCAGGGTCAACAGAAAGAACTGTCATAACAACTGAAACGTCATTTCTCATATCCTTTGGGAAAAGAGGTCTGATAGGTCTGTCTACACATCTTGAAGCAAGGATAGCCTTGTCAGAAGCCTTGCCTTCTCTCTTTGTGAAAGAACCTGGTATTCTGCCTACTGCATACATTTTCTCCTCAAAGTCAACTGAAAGTGGGAAAAAGTCAACACCCTCTCTTGGCTTTGCAGAAGCTGTAACGTTAGCCATTACAACCGTTTCACCGTATCTTACCCAGCAAGAGCCGTTAGCAAGTCCGCAGGTCTTACCTGTTTCAACTACTACAGGTCTGCCTGCATATGTCGTTTCAAAAGTTTTGAAATTCTCAAACATTGTCTTTCCTCCATTTTAGAAATTTAGTTTTTCTGTATGGTGAAAGCATTAGCAATAAACAGGACATACGAGCTTCATACATTCTGTTTAATGCTAAGTTACCTTTCACCTACAGTTCAAATAAACACCAAAAGGCAGTGGCAATAAATGCCTCTGCCTTGATGTCAGTTACATGATTACTTACGGATACCCAGCTTTTCGATAGTAGCTCTATATCTTTCGATATCCTTCTTCTTGAGGTAGTTGAGAAGATTTCTTCTCTTACCGATCATCTTGAACAGACCGCTTCTTGAGTGGTTGTCCTTCTTGTGTGTCTTGAGATGTTCTGTAAGGTCGCTGATTCTCTTTGTAAGGATAGCGATCTGTACCTCAGGTGAACCTGTGTCTGTTTCGTGGGTTCTGTTAGCTTCGATAACAGCTGTCTTTTCGTCTTTTCTAAGCATTTTTTGTACCTCTTTCGTTAAAATATTTCCGATGTAAAAGAATATGGCAGGTAACTTTCCCACTTACGGGCGTGACCCATATTCTGTTGCATGGATATGTTGCAGTAAGCAACTCATATATTATACATTATTTCAGACAAATTGTAAATAGTCTTAACAGAAATTTTACAACTATTCTATGCCGTGATGAGCCTTGCCTGCTGTGAGTGTGTTTCTCATAAGCATTGCAATGGTCATAGGGCCAACTCCGCCCGGAACAGGTGTGATAAATGAAGCCTTATCCTTGCAGTCTTCAAAATCAACGTCACCGCAAAGCTTGCCGTTTTCATCACGATCCATACCAACGTCGATAACTACTGCGCCCTCCTTGATATAATCAGCGGTTATCATCTTTGGTCTGCCAACAGCCGCCACCAGTATATCTGCTCTCTGGCAAACTTCTTTAAGATCTTTTGTCTTTGAATGGCAGATAGTTACAGTGCCGTTATTATGCAAAAGCAACATAGCCTGTGGCTTACCAACGATATTGCTTCTGCCAACCACTACGCACTCTTTGCCTGCAATGTCAGTGCCTGTTGACTTGATAAGCTCCATAACGCCGGCAGGTGTGCATGGAAGAAAGCTATAGTCGCCAATCATTATTTTGCCCACATTTACAGGATGGAAAGCGTCAACGTCCTTGTCAGGTCTGATGTTATTTATTATCACCTTATCGTCAAGGTGCTTTGGCAGAGGGAGCTGAACGAGTATTCCGTCCACTCTGTCGTCATCATTGAGCTTTTTAACAAGGTTGAGAAGCTCTTTTTCTGTTGTTTCCGCAGGGAGAGCATACTTGAATGAATTAAAGCCCACAGTTTCGCAAGCCTTTTCCTTGTTTCTTACATAGACCTGTGAAGCAGGGTCATCACCGACGATGACCACTGCAAGGCCTATCTCTATGCCCTGCTCTTTAAGCTTCTCAGTTTCAAGTCTTATTTCTTCCTTGACCTTGGCTGATACTGCCTTGCCGTCAATTATCTGTCCCATTTATTCTTCCTCCGTATCCTTTTCATCTGTATCTTTTACTTCGCTGTCTTCGTCGTTATCGTCACCAAGGATAGACTTATACTCTGTCTCGGCTTTGGTGTGTGACTCCTTGTCCTTTTCCTCGGCTTCTTTAAGCTTGTCTTTTTGAGCCTGCTTGCCGAATTTTTCGTCATATTCTTTTTGCAGCTCAATAAAGCTTTCGCCCTTATCCTTAGCCTCTTTTATCTTATGTTTAAGCTCTTTCTTTTCCTGCTGCATATCATTATAGCTGTTATACTGTTCAAGCTGTGCCTTTGAAAGCTCTGTATCAACAAACAGTTTATAGTCGCTGTTTCTCTTTGTGATACCTCTGAACACGATTATAAGTACAAGTGAAGCAAGAACACAAGTGCCTGCAACAAGCTGTGATACTCTTATGTTTCCAAGATAGAGCGAATCTGTTCTCAGACCCTCGATGAAAAATCTTCCCAGACCGTACAAGCCTGTGTACATAAGGAATACTTCGCCGTCAAACTTGCGGTGTTTAAGATAGAAATGCAGGATTATAAATCCAATAAGACACCAAATAGATTCATAAAGGAAGCATGGGTGGATAGGGTCAAGAGCCGACACTTTGCCGCCAAGCTCGTCATAATGATTTGAGATATATTCCATTGTGGTGTTGCTTATCATGCCCCAAGGAAGCTTTGTATTTGCACCGAAGGCCTCCTGATTGAAGAAGTTGCCCCAGCGTCCGATACACTGACCGATAAGAAAGCATGGTGCGACCACGTCAAGAAGTGCAGTAAGCTTCAGCTTTCTTATTTTTGCGATTATTCCACCTACAAGTATCGCACCGATAAGTCCGCCGTAGATAGCAAGACCTCCGTCACGAATATCGAAAAACTCTGAGAATTTCATGCCCTCTGTATTAAAGATGATATAATAAAATCTTGCGCCAAAGATAGCTCCAATAAGTCCGCCGATAACGGCATCTGTCGCTCTATCAGGGTCGATGCCTACGGTCTTCATTCTTCTGAAGCCGTATATCATTGCAAGAAGAATACCGATAGTTATTAAAAAACCATACCAATATATCTTGAAATTCGTGCCTGGCACTGTAAAAAGCACTCTGTCGATATCAATACCCTCTTTGAAGATATTGTCACCCTTTCCGAAATTGGGGAAATAAACTCTGTTTGGAAACTCTCTGAGTTTTTCCCTTATTGCGTCATTTGCCGAAGAGTCGGCAAGAAACTGCAATGCTGTCATAAATTTATCATTCCTTTCACTGAGTCTGTGGCTCAAAATACCTACTTATTATCTACCACGGAGATAGACGACTTTTCAGGGTCGAACATTTCTCTTACGGCGTTTTCGCAATCCTCCACAGTCATTTCTGCAAGAACCTGTGCTTCATAGAAAGCGTCAGAGTTTTCAAAATAGCTTTCTGCAAGATAATCTGCTGCTCTTTCAGGATTATTCATTCCTCTTACTATTTCGCCGTACATAGAACGCTTTATCATATCAAACTGCGACTTGTCAAAGCCCTCTGTCTTTACACGTTCTATCTCCGCTAGATAACGGCGATAAAGCTCTTCGGGGTCATGGGATTCACCTGATATTATTGGAGAGAATACTCCGCCGCTTGTGAACACTTCGACACCGAACTGCGAATTTATCAGTCCGTCGTCAAAAAGCTGCTTATAAAGTGGCGAAGACGAGCCTATAAGCAGATGAAGCGCAACTGACGCTGTTCCAGCCTTTTTGAAAAGTTGTCTGCCCTCATAAGGCTTGCACTTGAAGCCGATATTGAAAAGTGGCAGACCCACAGGGAAACTCTGAAATATCTTTTTCTGCGCTACATTCTCAGGCTCATCAGGAAGCTTTGTTTCAAGCTCCATATTCTCGCATGGCTTCAACATTTTATCGCATATTTCCATAACCTTATCCTCGTCAACATTTCCTGCAATGGCAAGGACCATGTTGTGAAGATTATAGAAAGTGTAGTAACACTTATAAAGAAGATCAGGGGTTATCTCAGCGATAGTATCAACAGTTCCTGCAATATCTATCTTTATAGGGTGATTTACATACATTGCTCTCAGCAGATTATAAAAGCACTGTCTTTCAGGAGAATCTGCACACATTTTTATTTCCTGACCGATTATTCCCTGCTCTTTGGCTACAGACTGCTCTGTAAAATATGGCTTCTGAACAAAGTCAAGAAGTATTTCAAGAGAATCCTCCCAGTTTTCCGAGCAACTGAACGTATATGCCGTTTCATCAAAAGACGTGAAAGCATTTGCGTTGGCACCAGTTTTTGCATATAAGTCAAAAACATCTGTGTCCTCGTTTTCAAAAAGCTTATGCTCAAGAAAATGGGCTATGCCCTCAGGCACGGTGATGAAATCTTTGCTGTCCTTGGTCTTGAAACAGTTGTAAATTGAGCCGTACTTTGTGGCAAATATGGCTTCTGTAGTTGTGAATCCCTCCATTTTCCACACAAGCACGTCAAGTCCTGACGGGTGATGAAAAACGCTGTAGCTCTCGCCCAGCCGCTCGCTCTTTACGATCTCCTTATTCATCACAGTCCTCCTTTTCCTCTCCCCTGATAACGAAAACAGTATCAGGCTTAAAAGTCTTTGCACAGCTTATTATGTCCTCACGGGTGATTCTCGCTATCCTCTCGTTTATCTCCTCAGGGGTGAAAGCCGTGTTTCGTGTGTTCTGTGCAGCATACCAACCCATGATATCATATATGCTGTCATAATTTGACTTAAAGCCTCCGCAAAGAGATTTCTTTGTGTTTTCAAGCTCCTCATCTGTAAAGTCACCGTCGCATATCGCCTCAAGCTGTTCTTCGATAGCTTTTTTTGCCTTTTCTATGTTACAGCTTTCAACGCCACTATCGATAAAAAGAGTGCCCTTTCTGTCGGCATAAGCGGAGGAACAATAATAGCAAAGACTAAGCTTTTCTCTAACATTTGCAAAAAGCTTTGAAAAAGGCGTAGCCCCGAGAAGCATACAGAAAAGCTTTGCGGTGTAGATATCCTCATAATCAGACTTGAATGCCATGACCATTTTGCTTTGGCTTACCTGCATTTTAAGCTCTCTATAAACAGGCTCTGCCTTTGCAGGTGAATTGTGTCTGTAGTCTATCTTCTCCACAGGTGAAACTCTTATAAGAGCAGCCATTTCATCTCTTATAAGCTTTTCCGCAGCAGACGTGTTTCCACCGCCTGATATGGTTATCTCTATCTTTGCACTTTCAAGAAGCTTTTTGTGTTGTCTTAACAAATCCTCCTGAGTTATGTTCTCAGCAAGCTCCACAGTTCCGATTGCAGACACAGCCGCAGGTTCGCCCTCAAAGATAAGCTTTTTAGCCTGCAAAAGTGCATAGCCACGCTTGTCATTGACAGTGGCAACAATAGCGTCGATAAGCTCCTGCTTTCTCAAAGTAAAATACTTCTCACAGAACTTTCCGTCAACAAGGTGCGGTCTGAGCAGACAGTTCAAAAGCTGTCTTACAACCTGAACGGATATTACTTCGCCGTCTATAGTATAATCGTCGCCGATAAAGCTTGCAGACAGACCGACAGACTGATAGTCGCCTATGGTACCACAGTTGGTGCCGATACTTGAGCCGTAAAGTCCTGTTAGTGTAGATGTAAGCTTTGTTCGTGAAGGTATCTCCGCATTTGATGTCACAAGCACTGTTTGAAGCATTGCATTTACGCAGGCTGTTTTTTCGTTCAGCGGTGATATAAATGCTATCTTCACGCAGTTTGACTTGAATTTCTTGTCATATATTCTTGTAAGAGATATCCCTCTGCCGAGTTCTTCCCTACTATAAGATACAGCCATTTGATTACTCCTTCAAGCGTTTTCACGCTAAAATTTTTCGTGATAACACGATAATAATATAGTATATCACATTCCTGTGCAGATTTCCATACTTTTCACAAGAATTTCATAAATACACTTATTCTATTACCGTATAAATGAAATTTTCCCAGTGAAGCATTGTTCCCTCGTCCGTTTCGTCAGGCAAAAGCGCTCTTGCCATAAGAAGATCTTCGCCTGTGTCCACATTGAGAAGATGTGCATAATCGCCGTCAATTTTTGTTACCTTATATGTTCTTGGCTCCATTTTTATTCTCCTTTTCTGTCCATAAATACCACGTTTTCAGCACCCAGTCTGTTTTCAAGTTCGATGAGCAGTTCGGGACACATTTTCACAGCATGAACAGACTTTATGCCTGTCATTTTGCGTATATCGCTGAAAAATACCGCAAACTTTGAACCAGTCTGTGCTTTGTATTTCTCGGCTATAGTTCTAACAGCCTTTATGCCCTCTGCATCTCTTGAAACAAGCCTTACGCAAATATCCCTTTGAAGCTGTAATGAGCAAAATCTATCGACAGGCTCGAGCATATCCGCAAGTATCTTAGGTTCTTCTTCCTCTTTGCATGATATCTTGCCTTTGACGTGTAGAAGCGCTCTGTCTTTTATAAGGCCTCCCATAGTTTGAAAAACTGACGGAAAAACCACTATCTCTAATGTTCCGAACTTGTCTTCAAGCTCCACAAAACACATCATATCGCCTTTTTTGGTCTTTAGCATTTTTCTGCCCCTGACCATTCCTGCATAGTCTACTTCCGCCCCATCAGCGAAACGTTTATCTGCCATTCCGCCCTCGTCTGTACAGGCTTTTATGAGCTGTGCAGAGGTGACGCACCTTGCGGCTGAGATCACACACTCAAAGCGGTCTATAGGGTGGGCTGATATATACATACCAAGAGCTTCATGCTCAAATTCAAGAAGCTGCTGTTCGTCGAACTCGCCGCAGCGTTCTATCTTCTTTTCCATTGGCAAAGCAGCACCCATGCCAAACAAATCAAGTTGACCCTCGATCACACTTCCGTCTGACCGAGTTACGCTTTTCATTATGTCCTCGCAAGCATTGAGATGTTCACGTCTGGTGTATCCAAAACCGTCAAAAGCTCCACTCTTTATAAGTGCTTCCACTGTTCTCAGGTGGATATCTCTGCCCGAAACTCGTGTACAAAAGTCTTGAAGCGAACGAAACGCTCCACCTGATTTACGCTCAGAAACTATCCTGTCGATAGCCCCCTCGCCAAGTGACTTCACCGCAAGAAGCGCAAAACGTATTCCCTCAGGCTCTGCCACAAAACCGCTTTCACTTTTATTTATATCCAGCGGCAAAATTTTAACGCCGCTTTTGCCAACATCTGCGATATATCCGTAAAGCTTATCGGTGCTGTCAAGAAGCGTGATAGTCATAAGTGCCGCCATGTATTCTTTATAGAAATGACATTTTAAATACGCTGTCTGATATGCGATAGTTGCATAAGCCGCCGCATGGGATTTGTTAAAGGCATAGCTTGCAAAAGAGGTCATTTCGTCAAATATCTCATTGGCAACATTAGCGGGCACACCGTTTGCCACTGCACCACAGCACTGCCCTTTCTCACCGTAGATAAACGCTTTTCGCTCGTTTTCCAAAACAGCCGCTTTCTTTTTAGCCATTGCTCGCCTTACGATATCCGCTCTGCCGTATGAATATCCTGCGAGCGTGCGGAATATCTGCATTACCTGCTCCTGATAAACTATACAGCCGTATGTCACTTCAAGTATGCCTTTGAGCAATGGGTGCTTATACACTATCCTGTCAGGTTCATGGCGGTTTCGGATATATGTTGGGATCGAGTCCATAGGTCCTGGGCGGTAAAGAGAGATAACAGCGATAAGGTCCTCTAATCTTTCAGGGCGAAGCTTCATGACAGTCGCAGTCATTCCTGCACTTTCAAACTGGAAAACGCCCTCCGTTTTGCCCTGTGACAGCATTTCATATACCTTTTTGTCATCAAGAGGTATCTTCTCCAAGTCAAAATCAGGGTGAGTTTCTATCACCTGCTTTCGGCAGTGGTCTATAATGGTAAGGTTGCGGAGTCCGAGAAAATCAATTTTAAGAAGTCCCAATCGTTCAAGCACTGTCATTGTATACTGTGTGGAAACTTGTCCGTCACGAGAATAGAGAGGAACGTAAAAGTCAACCGGCTCTTTTGTGATAACAACGCCTGCTGCGTGGGTAGATACGTTTCGTGGCATACCCTCCACGCTCATGGCAATATCAAGAAGTTGTTGTATCTTCATATCAGTCTTATAGAGAGAACTAAGCTCAGATATATTCTCTATGGAATATTTAAGTGGCTGACCTCTCGGTATCTTCTTTGCAAGCATATCTCCTGTCTGATAAGGCAGACCCATTGCTCTTGCCACATCTCTCACTGCCTGCTTTGCTGCAAGCGTACCAAAGGTCGCAATCTGCGCCACATGGTCAGAGCCGTATTTCTCCACAACGTAATCAATGACACGCTGTCTGCCTTCCATGCAGAAATCTATATCAAAGTCAGGCATGGAAACTCTTTCGGGATTGAGAAAACGCTCAAAGAGCAGATCATATTTCAGCGGGTCTATACCCGTTATGCCTATGCAATAAGCACACAGACTTCCTGCACCTGAACCACGTCCGCAGCCAACAGGTATACCGTGGGTCTTTGCATAGTGAACAAAATCCCATACTATAAGATAATAGTCAGTATATCCCATTCTCGTTATAACGTCAAGCTCATAGTCAACACGTTTCAAAGCCTCTTTTGTAGGATTTTCATAACGTTTATAAAGCCCTTTCATGCACATATCACGAAGAAACTTTTCGTTATCTGAAACACCGTCTATATGGAAATACGGAAGCTTTGTTTTGCCAAACTCAAAGCTTACATTACATCTGTCAGCTATATTTACTGTATTCTCCAGCGACTCAGGCTGAGAGGGAAAAAGCTCCGCCATTTCTTCTGCTGACTTTACATAAAACTCGTTTGTCGGAAATTCAAGCCTGCTTGGGTCGTCTAGTGTCGTGCCTGTTGAGATACACATTAGCACACGTTGTGCATTAGCGTCTGAACGTCTGAGATAGTGTGCGTCATTAGTGCAGACCATCGGTATTCCTGTTTCTCGTGAAAGCTTTATAAGCATAGGCAATATTCTCTGCTGGTCTGCAAACTTATGATTTTGAAGCTCTATAAAGTAATTATCCCTGCCAAATATAGCACGATATTTAAGAGCAGTCTGCTTTGCAGCCTCATAATCGCCATTGGTAAGCTTTCTGGGTATCTCACCCGCAAGACAAGCCGACAGACAGATAAGCCCATTGTGATATTTTTCAAGCAATTCAACATCTACTCTAGGTTTGCTGTAAAAGCCCTCTGTATATGCCGCCGACACAAGCTTTATAAGATTTTGATAACCCTCGTTGTTTTCGCACAGAAGCACAAGGTGGTAAGGCGAACTGTCTATCTTCGCTAGCTTGTCAAATCGTGTTCTTGGTGCAACATACACCTCACAGCCTATTATAGGCTTTATTCCATGAGCAAGGCACTCGTTGTAAAACTCCACTGCCGCAAACATATTTCCATGGTCTGTGACCGCAACTGCTTTCTGTCCAAGCTCCTTTACACGCAAAACAAGCTCCTTGATACGGCAGGCGCCGTCAAGGAGCGAATATTCACTATGAAGATGTAGATGTACAAACTCAGACATTTTTATTCCTCTTTCAGTGCAAGACCTTTTTCAACTCTTATCCTGTCAGCTATCTCTGCTATCTTCTGCAATCTGTGGTTTGCCCCCGAACGTGAGATAGGAGGATCTATGGCTGCACCAAGATCTTTAAGATTGAAGTCAGGATTATTATATCTAAGCTCAGCTATCTCCTGCAAATTATCAGGAAGAGAATAAAGCCCCACTGTCTCGTCTATAAGCTCGATATCGCTTATCTGCTTTTCCGCTGCTTTCAGCGACTTCTCTATATTGGCGTTATCGCAGTTCACCGCTCGGTTTATCTTGTTGCGCATATCTTTCATCATTTTTACGTTCATAAGTTCAAGCGAACACATAGGCGCACCCATAAGAGTAAGCATATCTATGATATTCTCAGACTCTTTTATGTAAACTATCTGTGCGTTCTTACGTTCAACGTGCTTTGGAGTGATATCGTAATTATCTATAAGCAGCATACCAAAATCATTGCAAAGCTCTATCGTTGGCATAACGAACTCCATATGATATTTTTTCTCAGGATTGTTCACCGAACCGCAGGCAAGAAATATACCAGCCACGAGCTGTGGATAAAACTTCTCTTTAGGCAGGTCAGCTTCTTCCAAACGCCTGCTCTTATCCATTCTGAAATAGTCAAGAAGCGTGAGCCTGTCCTCACGCTCAGGAATATCCAAAGCATAAAGCACAACGCCGTTTCGCTTTTTCTGCTCTGTGACTAACACTGCGTTTTCATTACCGGTTATCCTGCCGGTGTTCAACACGAAAAAGTCTGCTACCGCTTTGTTTTCAGTGAGAAAAGATATCTCATCATCTGACAGACAGTTACAGTACGTGAGCATACCCATCATGCACACGTCAGCCTTTGGCTTTGAATTTATCTTGCTGATTATTTCTTCTTTTGCTCTGTATGAAAAGGATACGTCCTCCAACTTTCAAACCGCCTTACTGATTATTTATATCTCTGTGTGTTATTCTTATCCTGTGACCTTGCTTTCTCAGATGCTCCGCAACTGCTTCTGCAAAGGTAACGCTCCTATGCTTTCCGCCCGTACAGCCGAACGCTATAACAAGCTGTGACTTGCCCTCTTTTTCGTAAAGGGGTATGAGATAGTCGATAAGATCTGTTAGCTTGCCTAGAAGCACTTTGGCTTCGTCAAAGCTCAAAACATAATCATAAACGTCCTTGTCAAGACCTGTTTTGTTCTTAAGCTCAGGTACATAAAACGGATTAGGCAGACACCTTACGTCAAATACAAGGTCGCCCTCGCTCATTGCACCGAACTTGAACCCGAACGACTGAACGTCAATATGCATAAACTCGTTGTTTCCAAGAAATATGGAATAAAGCCTTTCCTTAAATTGAGCTGTTGAGCTTCTTGACGTGTCTATATAAAAATCAGCCTGTGCTTTTATAGGTCTTAATATCTCACGCTCAGTTTCAATAGCTTTTCTTATGTTTCCATATGACACCTCGTCAAGAGGGTGCTTTCTTCTTGTTTCCTTGTATCTTCTCACGATAACGTCATCTGAGCTGTCAAGGAAAAGTATTTTAAGACTCACGCCCTCGCCCTGAAGCTGCTTTACTGTGTCTTGAAGCTTCAGAAAAAGGTCGCCGCCTCTTATATCAACAACAAACGCTACCTTGTCTATTTTTCCGTCAGACTGACTGCATATGTTTGCAAACTTTGGGATAAGTTCAGGCGGCATATTATCAACGCAGTAATATCCTATATCTTCAAGCACATTCACGGCACTTGATTTTCCCGATCCTGACATACCGGTAATTATCACAAACTGCATAACGTTCATTCCTTTCTTACAAAGCTGAAAAAATCATCACTTATTGATCCCTATTTAAATTATTCCTTGTAAGGTATTATCTTTACCTCACATTCAAGAAGATAGCCTGTCTGCTCTTTGACAATGTGCTGAACGTGTCTTATCACCGACATAATATCTTCAGTTGTTGCACCACCCTTGTTCACCACAAAACCGCAGTGCTTTTCAGACACCTGTGCTCCTCCCACTGTGTATCCCCTCAGACCACAGTCCTGAATGAGCTTTCCTGCAAACTGTCCCTCAGGTCTTTTAAAGGTCGAGCCTGCACTTGGATATTCAAGTGGCTGTTTTGAACGGCGTCTGCCCATAAGCTCCACCATTTTGTCCTGAATATCGTCATACGCTCCTGCCTCAAGTCTGAACACTCCTGAGGTTATGACTTCGCCGTTTTTCTGATAACAACTACTGCGATAGCTGAGAGCCATTTTATTTGCCTCTGTAGTATGTACAGTACCGTCAGCCCTCACGGAGTTCGCAGAGGTTATAACGTTTTTAATCTCACCGTCATAAGCACCTGCGTTCATGTATATAGCACCGCCCACAGTTCCCGGTATGCCATAGGCAAACTCAAGTCCTGTGAGGTTATGCTCAAGAGCGAATCTGCACAGCTTTATAAGGCTGCACCCAGCCTCGGCGTATATGGTGTTTTCGTTCATCATTTTTATCTCGTCCACTGACTGACCCATGAGGAACACCACGCCCTCATAGCCCCTGTCATCAAAGAGAAGATTTGAGCCATTTCCAACAACAATATATCTTACGTTCCATTCGTGTGCGGCTCTAACAAGTTTTGCAAGGCTTTCCTCTGAGCTTATATCCACCATTGCGGTGCACGCTCCACCGGTGCGGAATGTGGTATGCTTTGAAAGCGGCTCGTTGTAGACAACATTACATTCAAGCTCTGAGGCAAGATCAAGCAGCTTTTGTGTATTCATATATATCTGTAAAACGCCCTTGTGAGGGCTTCTCCTTTCATCGTTTTAAATATCGAGGTTTGGTCTTTTCGCAAGGACATATTCCCTTATCTTTTCCCAATCACTGTTCATGATAAGCTTCTCAGGAAAATCAAGTTCCTCTGCTATCTTTGCCACTTTCGGTGTTTGACCGATAAGCTGACAGAAATGGCAGTCTGAATCAAAGACCACAGGCACTTCATACTTTTTGCAAAGCTTCAAAAGCTCCACTACGTTTCTTCCGGGCGACCTTTTGCACGCAAATGAGCTTTCGTTTATCTCCACAAGCTTACCGTACTCCTTGAACGCCTTTACGCCCTTTTCATAATCGAACATAAAAGGTGCGGTGGTGCAGTGACCTATAACATCCACCTGAGGGTTCTGTGCGACTTTCAGCCAGCTTTTAGTGTGGTTCTCAGGTATCGAGGGAGTATAGCAGGCACTGTGCATAGACGCCACCACCCATTCAAGTCCTGAAAGCAGCTTTTCGTCAGTATCAAGCTCGCCGTCATCGCTCACAACGTTAGCCTCTATACCTCTGAGGACGGTTATCCCGTTTATCTTTCTCGGCAGTATGCCAAGGTTCACAAAGTGCCAGATATGTGGCGAATCAGGCATTTTCATGGCATGGTCTGTCATTGCTATGCCTTTCATTCCGTATTTTTCAGCCCACTGGCAGTTCTCTGTTATGGTGGAGTAAGCATGAGTTGAAGCTATAGTGTGCGTGTGCATATCTCCCTGTAAGTGCATTATGATCTATCTCCTATTTAAAAAAAGTATATGCGTGTTTTTAGAAATTATCCCAGTTCTTGACCTTGTCTTTCTTGTCCATTTGCAGACCAAGATTCTGCAAAAGTTCAGCGGCAGCGTTATAACCCATTTTCTTCTGACGGTTGTTCATAGCCGCAACTTCCAGAATAACAGCAAGGTTTCTGCCCGGCTTTATAGGAATGGTAAGGCTTGGTATTTTTATACCAAGGATAGTAGTATACTCGTTGTCTACGCCCATTCTGTCGTATATCTTTGTGCTGTCCCAAGGCTCAAGCTCTACAATAAGGTCTATCTTCTCGCTTACCTTTACAGCACCCATACCGAACAGACGTCTTGTGTTGATGATACCGATACCTCTCAGTTCGAGGAAGTGACGAATATTATCAGGCGATGAGCCGACAAGCGTTCTGTTTGATGTCTTTCTGATCTCAACGGCATCGTCAGCCACAAGTCTGTGACCTCTCTTTACAAGCTCGATAGCTGTTTCGCTCTTACCAACGCCGCTCTCTCCCACGATAAGGATACCCTCGCCGTATACTTCGATAAGAACGCCGTGGCGTGTTATTCTCGGAGCAAGTTCAACGTTCAAATAGCCGATAAGTGCGGCGATAAAAGCTGTTGTGCTGTCCTGAGTTCTTGCGATAGGCACGCCGTATTTCTTGGCTATCTCAACCATTTCAGGATAAAGCTCATGACCTCTTGCCACGATAAAAAGCGGTATCTTTGTAGCAAAAAGAGCGTCTATCCTCTCATATCTTGTTTTCTCGTCAAGTGAAGCAAGATAAGCAAACTCCATATTTCCGCATATCTGAACACGCTCTGCATTGAAATACTCATAAAATCCCATAAGCTGAAGTCCAGGTCTGTTACAATCATTCTCAGTAACAACAAGGCTGCTGATGTTCTCAGGAGCATAGATTATCTCCATATTAAGCTGTTTGATTATCTCCTCGACAGTAACGCTGAATATCTCTGCCATTGAATATCATTCCTTTCCAGTCAAATCTTATATTCTAAGTAAACCTTTGTTATACATCTCCTGTGCGGCAAGCATAACGCCTGCTTTGCCTGTTGGGTATGTGATACCGCCCTGAAGCCATGCGGCAAACGGCGGTCTTATAGGTGCGTCTGCGGAAAGCTCTATGGAAGCACCCATTGTGAATGCTCCTGCCGCCATTATAACCTTGCTGTCATAACCCGGCATATCCCATGCCTCAGGGGTAACATAGCTGTCAACCGGTGAGCCTTTCTGTATTCCCTGACAGAAAGCCACGAGGTTCTCCTCGTTCTCAAGAAGAATAGATGCAATTATATCCGTTCTTGTTTCGCCGCTTTCAGGGAGGGTCTTATAGCCAAGCTTTTCAAAGAAACGGCAGGCGAAAACGGAAGTTTTCAGTGCTGATGCAACCACCTGTGGTGCTAAGAAAAAGCCAAGGAGCATTTCTCTGTTCTGGTTAAGTGAACAGCCAACCTCCTTGCCCATGCCAACGCAAGTGAGCCTGTCGGCACACTTTTCCACAAGGTCTGCTCTGCCGCAGATATATCCGCCTGTAGAAGCAATTCCACCGCCCGGATTTTTTATAAGCGAGCCTATTATGATATCTGCACCAACGCTCAGTGGCTCTTTTCTTTCAACAAACTCACCGTAGCAGTTATCCACCATGACGATTATATCAGGGTTTGCTTTCTTCGCAGTTTCTGCTATCTTTCCGATTATCTCCACTGTCGGTGACGGTCTGAGAGAATAGCCTCTTGAACGCTGGATATAGGCTATCTTTGCGCCAACGGCTTTCTTTGCTATCTCGTCATAATCAGGGTACATCTCGTTCACCAAGTCTACCTGCTCATACTTCACGCCGAAGTCAACAAGTGAACCGTTGCCCTTTTCGCCTCTGATACCGATTATCTCCTCAAGGGTATCATATGGCTTTCCAGTGCAGGCAAGCATTGTGTCTCCGCTTCTAAGCACTCCGAAAAGCGCTGTTGACAGTGCATGAGTGCCGTTCACAAAGGTGTGTCTTACCAAAGCATCCTCGCCGCCAAGTGCCTGAGCGAACACCTTGTCTATGGTATCTCTGCCCATGTCGCCGTATCCGTAGCCTGTTGTGCCTTTAAGACAGCCCTCGCTCACACGGTTGTCTATAAAAGCTTTCAGCACTTTCTGTCCGTTATACTCGGCATTGCTGTCTATCTTTTCAAACATCTCCCTGCACTCATTCTCTGCCTCGGATGCAAGAGATAAAAGCTTTGGGTCTATATCAAATATACATTCATTCATTTTCAATTCTCTCCAATACAAGATCTATTCCGCAGGCTTTAAAGCCTATCTCCTCATAATAGCTCACTCTATGGGGTCTTGCAAATAATCTGACCTGAAAGCCGTCCTGTGTGAGCTTTTCACCTATCCAATACAAAAGCTGTCTTGCATGGAACTTTCCACGCTCCTCAGGTATCGTTCCAACGTGTCCCACAAGTGCCACTCCGTCTATGATATACTGTATGGTGGCGGTGGTGTAATCACCCAGCAGGAACGACTGCGAAAGTCCTCTTCTTACTCTGTGGGAAGTATCCGTAAGCCACAGTTCATAGGAATTTTTTATGGCAGGAAAGCATGGTGCAAGTATCCTGAAAACATCGTCGAGTTTTGGAAGCTCGTTCACGTCAAGGGGCGGGATATCGTTTTTCGCAACAAAGCTGAACTCCGTCCGTTTGTCACCCTTATACTCCGTCTTAGTTAGCTCTGCAAGCTTATCTGAATACTCCGCCTCAAACTCCACGGCAGCAGGCTTATTCATAAGGATAAACCCCGCAAGCTCGCCCAATACCTTATCGTCAAATCTCTTATCCTTGAAAGTCGATATCATCATAGAGGCGTTGAATACTGATATGATACCAAGCTTTTCTCCGCTTTCCTCAACGGCATAGAAATGCAGAAAATCATACCCTGTGCCGTATGCCGCAAAGTGCGACTTTATACGCCTTGTATAATTGTTAGGTTTAAGACCGCTCAGCAGTTCTGAGCTGATCTCTTTGGTTTCATAGATCATTTGTTATAAGTCCTATCCAAGATCAATTTTGTAAGAACATAAGCGTTCTCAAAGTCCGCCTTATTTATCACGCAGCTTGGAGAATGAAGATATCTGCAAGGGAGTGACACTGCGGCTGTCTTTACGCCGCCACAGGAAACGTGTATCGCACCTGCATCATTTCCTCCTGCCACCATTGTTTTGGTCTGGCATGGTATGCCGTTCTCCTCCGCCGCATAAAATGCAAGCTCATAAAGCTCACGGTCATACATTGTGTGTCTGTCCATATATGAAACAACAGGACCTTTTCCAAGCTCACATACCCTTTTCTCTCCAGAAGCCGATGGAATATCCGCCGCAGTTGTGGATTCAAGCACCACAGCATAATCAGGCGCAACAGTAAACGCCGCACAGGTAGAGCCTCGCAGACCTATCTCTTCCTGCACCACGAAGGTGAAATATGTGTCATACTCTACGCCCTCTTCTATCATTCTGAGCATTATTGCACAGCCTGCTCTGTCGTCTATAGCCTTGCACTTCACGAAGCCCTCGCCGAACTCTACAAAATCGGAAACAAATCTCACACTGTCCCCAAGGCGCACAAGCTTTAAGGCTTCCTCACGGCTGTCAACACCTATATCTATGGTAAGCTTATCAAAAGGCACAGACTTTTTTCTCTCCTCGGCAGTGAGATTATGGATAGCCTTTCCGCCAACAACGCCAAGGACGTTATTCCTGCCGATTTTGACACGTCTGCCGAAAACAACTCTTGGGTCAACACCGCCAACTGATGACACTTTCAGCGTGCCGTCAGAATTCACATAGGTGACTATCATGCCAACCTCGTCCATATGAGCAGACACCATTATCTTGCTTTTAGGCGTCTTTTTGCCCTTACAGAAAGCTATGACATTGCCAAGGTTATCCACCCTTATTTCAGCTTTATCGCCTATTTTATCTATTATATATTCTCTTACTGCCCCCTCGTCGCCTGAAATGCCGTCAAGGAGACAGAGGTCTTTCAGTTTATCCAACATAAATATCTACACTCTTTTCAGATATTCTGCAATAAGCAGAGCCGTATTATCAATATCATTTATATCAACTATCTCCACAGGCGTGTGCATATGCTTTTCCGGAATGGATATGGTAACGGCTTTTGTTCCGCTTCCGCTCACGCCGATAGCATCGGCATTTGTGCCTGTTTTTCCACTCATGACTTCAAGCTGATATGGTATGCCCTTTTCTTCTGCAAGGCTAATAAAGCTATCTGACATCTCTCGTGAAAGGGACGGAGCAATGCCTATCATCGCTCCCTTGCCCATTATGCCGCATTCTTCCTCGTTCTCATAATGGGTCTTTGCAAAGGAAACGTCAACCACCACTGCATAGTCTGCATTGATATCAAAAGCTGTTGTTTTTGCACCACGCTCGCCAACTTCTTCCTGAGTTGAAAAGCACACTGCGATATTATAAGCTGTCTGCTCGCCCTCGATAAGCTCAAGGGTCTTTAGGATAGCCGTACAGCCTGACCTGTCGTCAATTGCTTTAGATGTGACACGGCTTCCTGCGAGCCTTTCGGCTTTGTTTTCTATAAGCACTCTGTCACCAAGGGAAACATACTTTGCTGCATTTTCACGGCTCGTAAAACCTATATCTATGAAAACGCTGTCAAGGTCAGGTGCGACAGAGCTGTCTTTTTCAAGGTGAGGCGGAGTTGAAGTCACGATGCCCGTGAGCTTTTCTTTGCCGTAAACTGTCACCTGCTGAGCCAAAAGAAGCCTTGTATCAAGACCGCCGCAGCCTGATATTTTCAAAAATCCGTCCTCTGTGATGTATGTGACTATCATGCCTATCTCGTCTATATGGGCGTCAAGAAGCATAACAGGCTTGCCGTCCTCCCAGCTTCCAACCTTGCAGATAACACTGCCAAGAGCGTTATCCAAGGTGACTTCGCCATACTCTCCAAGGAGCTTTGCCGCAGCCTCAGCCGCTGAGCCTTCCGCTCCCGATACACCTGCCGCAGAGCAAAGCTGTGACAGTATCTCAAATGTATCCATAATACATATCCCTGCTTTTTATAAAATTAGAGTTCGTTCACAAGTCGCTTGAAATGTCTGCCTCTTGCCTCAAAGTTTGGATAGAGGTCAAAACTTGCACAGGCTGGTGAAAGTGTGACAACATCGCCCTCTTCAGCCATTTTCTGTGCTGTGAGGACCGCCTCTTCAAGTGTCTTTACTCTTACTATCTTAAGACCGCTTTCAGGATAGAGCGGACTTTCTGTAACAGCCTTTTCTATCTTGTCTGCTGTCGCGCCAAGAAGAATGAGTATCTTTACGTTCTTGTTCACAGGTTCTGCAAGAGGTTCAAAAGGTATCTTCTTGTCATAGCCGCCTGCGATAACAATAAGCTTCTGATTAAATGAATTAAGTCCTGCGATAACTCTTGTAGGGCTTGTTGCGATAGAATCGTTATACCACTTAACACCGTCTATCTCTCTTACAAATTCAATTCTATGCTCAACGCCACCGAAGTTCTTTGCTACCTGAACTATGCTCTGGATAGATACCTCGCCCCATACTGCGGCGATAGCTGTGAGATAGTTCGCAACGTTGTGGATACCAGGTATCCTTATATCGTCCTTGTGCACTATCTCTGTAGTTCTGCCCTTTTCCGTGTAGCAAAGCATACCGTCGTCATTAAGATATGCGCCTGTCTGAACAGGGTGCTTTAGAGAGAATGTGACAAGCTTTCCTCTTACGAGGTCTGCAAGCTTTATTGTTTCCTCGTTATCCTCATTGAGTACAGTTCTTGAATATCCGTTCTGATGAGCGATAAGGTTAGCCTTTGCACCGATATACTCCTCCATTGTTCCGTGAACATTCAGATGGTTTGGAGTGATATTTGTGATTGCGGCAACATTTGGCGACTGTCTCATTGAGATAAGCTGGAAGCTTGAAAGCTCAACTACTGCAACGTCGCTGTCGGACATTGTTTCAACGATAGGCAGAAGAGCCTTGCCGATATTTCCACCGATATGGACACGCTTGCCCTCGGCTTTGAGCATTTCGCTGATAAGGGTAGTTGTAGTAGTCTTTCCGTCTGAACCTGTTACGCCGTATATCTTGCATGGGCAGAGGTCAAAGAAAGTTTCCATTTCTGATGTAATGGCAACGCCTGCTTTTCTTGCCTTTGTGATAGTTTCATCATTATAGTACATACCTGGTGTTCTGAAAACTATATCGCAGTTAAAGATGATATCAAGATAATGCTCGCCCAATGAGAACTCACAGCCCTTTGCGGAAAGCTCCTCATAGATAAGCTCATCAAATTCGTCCTCTGTCTTTTTGTCGCAGACAACGCATCTTATGCCCTTTGAGAGAAAAAGCTTTATAAGCTCAAGGTGGCTTACGCCCGTTCCTATGAACGCTACTCTCTTATCTTTTATTTCCATGAAATATCTTTGTGCTTTTGTCATATCATTAACTCCTTCAATAATTCTGTCAGTTGTGTGCAATATACTGCACACATACCTATTCTATTTTATTATATATCATTTTATCCAAAAACGCAAGGACTTTTTTATATATGCAAAAAAAGTTTACCTGTCGTGCGGTTAGGAAACGTTTACTTGATTTTTGTGTCTAAATGTGCCGCAGTAACAGTGTGTTTTTTGTGAAAAGTGAGAAAAATTTATTATTTGCGAAAAAACTATTGTAAAATCGGGATTTATAAAGTATAATATATGTATATTGGTATGTTTCGTACTGACCTGAGGTCAGACAACAATTAGTATTGGAGGATATGATAATAATGGGTAATGCTGACAATGTATTGTTCGACAATGACTCAAGAGTTGCACCGCTTGGCCTTATCGCTATGGCAGGCGCTTCCGAGCTTGGCAAGAAAGTAGACGGTTATCTTACAAAATGGGCTAACGAAAACGAATTTGTTAAGGATACTTTCCTTGTTGAGGCTGTTTGTCCTAGATTTTCTTCCGGCGACGGCAAGGGTCTTATCAAGTCATCTATCAGAGGCGACGATCTTTTCATTCTCTGCGACGTAGGAAACTACAGCTGCACATACAACTATTTCGGCAGGGAAAACAGTATGTCGCCTGACGATCATTATCAGGATCTTAAAAGAATAATCCAGGCTGCAGGCGGTAAGGCTCACAGAATAAACATCATCATGCCTTCCCTTTACGGCGGCAGACAGCACAGAAGAAACTACAGAGAATCTCTTGACTGTGCAGTTGCTCTTCAGGAGCTTCAGGCTATGGGCGTTTCAAATATCCTTACTTTTGACGCTCACGACCCAAGAGTACAGAATGCTGTTCCGCTCATGGGTCTTGACAACATAATCCCTTCCTATCAGGTTCTCAAGGCAATGTTTAAAAACCTTTCAGATTTCAGACCTGACAAGGATCACTTCATGATAATCTCCCCTGACGAGGGCGCTATCAACAGAAATATGTACTACGCTTCTGTTCTGGGCGTAAACCTCGGTATGTTCTATAAGAGAAGAGATTATTCAACTATCATCGACGGCAGAAACCCTATCGTTGCTCACGAATACATGGGTAATGACGTTGCCGGCAAGGACGTTTTCATCGCTGACGATATCATCTCATCAGGCGAGTCAATGCTGGATATCGCTGTAGAGCTTAAAAAGCGTAAAGCTAACAAGATCTACTGCTATGCTACTTACCCAATTTTCACAAATGGTCTTGAAGCATTCAACAAGGCTTATGCTGACGGCATCATCGACGGTGTATTCGGCACAAACCTCACATACAGAACACCCGAGCTGCTTTCAAGCCCATGGTTCTACGAGGTAGACTGCTCTAAGTATATCGCTTACTTCATTGCATCACTCAATCATGACAAGTCAATTTCACAGGTCATCGACCCACACACAAAGATCGAAGCTCTGCTGAAAAAATACGGCATAAAGTAAATTCAATACACAACGATAAAGTTCGGGGCGGACGGCTGTCCCGAACTTTTTTTATATGAGGAGAAGATAAAATGATATTTGCAGGGATAGTTGCAGGGGGCTGTGGCTCTAGGGTAAAAAGTGCGGTTATACCAAAGCAGTTTATAGAGATAGGCGGAGTGCCTGTTATCGTTAGAACAGTGAGAGCGTTTCTTGCAGTAGAGGAGATAGATATGGCTTATGTGGGCATAAAACCTGACTGGCACGAATACACTAACGAGCTTTTTGAACGCTTCGGGATAGACAAAGAGCGTATAAGAGTCATAGACGGCGGAGCTGACAGAAACGGCACAGTAATGAACATAGCTGAGGCAATAGTCGCTGAACATGGTGAGAATGAGAGGGACATAATACTCACCCATGACGCTGTAAGACCATTTGTGACGGAGAAGATAATAAAAGACAATATCAAGGCGATGAGGGAACATTCCGCCTGCGGAACTTATATGCCTGCGGTTGATACCATAATAAGATCTGACGGCGAAAAGGTCAGGGAAACGCTTAACAGAAGCGAGCTTTATCAGGCGCAAACTCCGCAAACTTTCAGACTTGGGGATCTGAGGAGGAATTATTATTCGCTTAGCGAGGAGCAAAATAAAAAGCTGACGGATACTTGTTCTGTGTTTACAGCTTGCAATGAGGATATATACCTTGTCGTCGGGAACGCATTGAATTTCAAGATAACCACAGACAGCGATCTAAGAATGGCGAATGCACTTGCAGAGTTAAGTGAGAAATAAATCAAGGCGGTGTTGGAGAACGATCTCTGCACCGCTTTTTTCTATAGCCTACCTTGCTTTGTGCGGTTTTCAGCATAAATAAGATCACGCCCAAAACGAATATTCTCACAAAGCTTGTCAATAATAACAAACGAAAAGTTTCGCAAAGCTTATCTGTTGTTCAAAAAGTCAATAGCCATGCCTGCAGGCAGTACACCTTTTGTGCATACCTATAAAATATATTAGATATGACTAACTAAGATTGACATACGGCTTCGCGCGTGGTAAAATAAATGTGGTTAGTAGTTACTAACCTAGTGAGAATAGATCATGCAGACTTCTCTATGATGACAAGAGCGAAATGTCATCAGCCCGAATGGTGGTGCGTTCGGGTAGTCTGCATAATATTAAAAAGGAGCTTATATTATGAACTATCTTGAGATCGTAAAAGTAATCGGACGTGAAATTTTGGATTCCAGAGGAAACCCTACTGTTGAAGCTGAGGTATATCTCGCAGACGGAACAGTGGGCAGAGGTACTGCACCAAGCGGTGCGTCAACAGGCGAGTTTGAGGCCCTTGAGCTTCGTGACGGCGATAAGGGCAGATATGGCGGAAAGGGCGTAACAAAGGCAGTTGAGAACATCAACACTGCTATAAATGACGCTGTATGCGGACTTGACGCTTCTGACATCTATGCCGTTGATAAGGCTATGATAAAGGCTGACGGCACTAAGGATAAGTCAAAGCTTGGTGCTAACGCTATCCTCGCTGTTTCTATCGCTGCCGCAAGAGCGGCTTCTATCTCTCTTGATATTCCTCTCTACAGATTTCTCGGCGGCATTTCAGGAAACAGACTTCCTGTTCCTATGATGAACATTCTTAACGGCGGCGCTCATGCTGCAAACACTGTTGACGTTCAGGAATTTATGATAATGCCTGTGGGTGCACCAAGCTTTAAGGAAGCTCTCCGCTGGTGCGCTGAGGTTTTCCACGCTCTGGCTGCCCTGCTTAAATCAAAGGGACTTGCGACATCTGTTGGCGATGAGGGCGGCTTCGCTCCTGACCTTGCAAGCGACGAGGAGGCTATACAGTATATACTCGAAGCTGTTAAGAACGCAGGTTATGAGCCGGGTAAGGATTTCATGATAGCAATGGACGCTGCTTCAAGCGAGTGGAAAGGCTCAAAGAAAGGCGAGTACGTTCTGCCAAAGGCCGGCACAAAGTTCACTTCTGCTGAGCTTATCGAACACTGGAAGAAACTCGTTGAAAAATACCCTATCATCTCTATCGAGGACGCTCTCGACGAAGAAGACTGGGAGGGCTGGCAGCTTCTCACTAAGGAGCTTGGCGGCAAGGTTCAGCTCGTTGGCGACGACCTGTTCGTAACAAATACAGAAAGACTTGCAAAGGGCATCAGCCTTGGCTGCGGCAACTCTATCCTTATCAAGCTCAATCAGATAGGCTCAGTTTCTGAAACACTTGAGGCTATCAAAATGGCTCATAAGGCAGGCTACACTGCGATTTCTTCACACCGTTCAGGTGAAACAGCAGACACAACTATCGCTGACCTTGCAGTTGCTCTCAATACCTGCCAGATAAAGACAGGCGCACCAAGCAGAAGCGAACGTGTTGCAAAGTACAATCAGCTTCTCAGAATTGAGGAAGAACTTGGCGAAAGCGCAGTTTATCCACAAATGGGCGCATTTAACGTAATCAGATAGTTTTTTGTCATATAAGGATCAAGCTACAAGCTTGAAAAAAAGCAGTCCACAGGGGCTGCTTTTTTTGTTGTATAAATGCAGTGTAGGGGCGTCCTGATGTCGCTCGCTCATCACCACTTGCTTGTCCATTTATCATCACATATAACAGACATAAAAAAATCACGCCCTAACAAAGTAAGGCGTGATCTTGACTAAGGATATTTCCCTAGTGGTGAGCTATCGGGGATTCGAACCCCGGACCCTTTGATTAAAAGTCAAATGCTCTGCCAACTGAGCTAATAACTCATATCGTCCTGCAACGACTTAATTATTATACCAATTTTCCGCCCATTTGTCAAGGGGTTTTCGAGAATTTTTTCACTTTTTCCAAACTGCACATATTTATTCCCCATTTGGCATACTTTTATGCGTTTTCTAACAAAAAAACGCCCCTGAAAAACAAGGGCGTTTTATCTGCAAAACTTTAAGATCAGTTTATCTTGTTGCCGCAGTTAGGGCAGAACTGATTTCCAGCCGGAACTTTACCTCCGCAAGTAGGGCAGAACTTTTCACCCTGTGGTGCGGCCTGAGCCTGTGGCTGTACGTATGTCTGCTGAGCGTTCTGCTGTGGAACAGAACCTGCATACTTCTTAAAAAGTGTGTAGATACCGCAGATAACAAGAAGAACAAATGCTATCCAGAACAGCACATACATGAATGTGTAGAAACCGCCTGCAAGCTTGCTCATACCTGAAAGATAGCTTCCTGCTGCATATGTAACTGCAAGACCCAGAACAACACCTGCACCAGTAGTTACCGGCTTGAGGTACTTGTCAGCAATTTTGAAAAAATCGTTCATTAGAGAATGCCTCCTAATTTAATAATATATATTTATTATACAATCGTTATGTCATAAAGTCAATAGATTCGAGTAAAATTTTTCACTTATTTACGTTTCTATTTGTTTGCTGTAATGACAGAAATAAGCATAAAATTGCTATTTTCTTTACCCTCTGTGTCAATAACTATCTCAACAGTGTGTTCTCCCTTTGCTCCGCTGTATATCTCCTCAAGACAGCAAAGGTCTCCCCAATCCTCGTCAAAGTTGGCGTCAAGAAGAACCTTGTTCTGCCTGTCACCGTCTATGACAGCATATGCAACAGGCGCAGGCTTGTTGATAGTCTTTCTGTACTGCACCATTATAATACCGCCGCTCACGTTGAATTTAATACAGCTTCCCTGCTTGTGAGCTATCCAACCACCCTTGAATGGGTCACTCCACTGCTCTGCCGCATGAGTATCAGGCTCAAAGCCCTCCATAACAGGCGAACAGCTATAGTTCTGAAATCGCTGTGCGTCCTCATATCTGCTTGCTGTAAATGGCTCAGGAAGTGCAGGCTTCTTCTCTGCACCGAGCTTTTTATAGTATGAATATTCTGTATCAAGCAGATTGCAGATAAGGTCAGCTATCATCTTGTGACCTAAGTCTGTAGGGTGGAGCATATCCGCTGTGTAGTCTGCAAGACAAACGTTGCCAAGCTGTATCTCAGGGAAAATGTAGTTTCTTACGCTGACGATAGGCAGGTCATAGTGCAGACCGATAGCGTTATGTATACCCTGTGCATTTGTGCCTGTATCGTAAAAAAGATTGTTTATAAGCACAACCGCCTTGACGCTCTCAGCTTTCAGCAGACGTCTTACAAGGCTCTCGTATGTTTCCATAAATAAGGGCGAACTGCTGTCGTTTACCGAAAACTCAACGAAAACAAGGTCCGGCTGTTTGTCAAGGACGTGTTCCTGCACTCTTGCCACCCCAAACTGCGAGGTAGTTGCACCAATACCGGCATTGAAGTAGCTTATCTCAGCGTCAGGAAAATTCGTCTGCCACCATTTTGCACTGCGGTCAACATATCTTAACTCAGTTTTTGTAGCATTACAGCCCATTGTAATCGAGCCGCCCAAATAAACAATGTTAAGCTTTTTTTCATTCTCTATCTTTTTGAATACCTGTGGAAGATAACCCATACTGCCGATATTCATGATAGATACGTTTTTGTCCGTCATATCCATTTCTCCTTTTATTTCTATAATGGTCTATTATAGTATTATAGCATTTTTCAAAACAAAAGTAAATCATAACAGGCAAAAATATTTTGCTTTAAGCTACAAAAAGCGGTAATGTTTTTTGTTAAAATCGTGCAATGTAGATGTTGACGAAAAGTAATGATATGTTGTATAATAAAGAATAAATATACAATATGAAGAAAGAAGTGTTCATAATGCACGATTTTAAGGCACTCTGCCGTCAGGCGCACACATTAGTAATATTCAAGAGCTTACATGAAGTCCCTGTCTTTGAAAAGCTTCTTGACACACTTGCTGTATGCGAATCTGACAGCGACATGGCTATAGAAAAATACTCAGATTTTGTGGCTGAGCTTTTTGCTTACTCAGATAATCTTACAGAATATATGCTCAAGCTGGTTCTTGAAAATGAAAACCTTTTTATGCTCAAAAAGGGCGAGGGTAAGGAAACGGGTGCGCTTTTGGAAGAATGTCTTGCAAACGAACTTGCCGTTATCGAGGAGCTTTCACAGATACCATGCGATGAGATAATCTCAAAGATAGACTATGACGGATTTCTGCCGAGATATGCTACACAAAAGCTTGACTTCTCGCAGATATATGCCGACCGTATACACGCTATCGGTCAGTACGGCTATGGCATTTACTCACAGTATCATGTATTTGTTATCAAAGACGGCAAGATAGTTCCGGTGGAGTATCCTGACGATATAAAGCTTTCCGACCTGCACAATTACGAACGTGAGCGTCAGGAGGTCATCAACAACACTCTTGCGCTTTTGAAAGGCAAACCTGCCAACAACGTTCTGCTTTATGGTGACTGCGGTACAGGCAAGTCCTCAACTGTCAAGGCCATAGCAAACGAATATGCCTGCAAGGGTCTCAGACTTATCGAGCTTAAAAAGAAACAGCTCCATGAGATACCAGCCATTGTAGAAACGGTAAGCAAAAATCCATTGAAGTTCATTATCTTCATAGACGACCTTTCATTCACAGAGGACGATGATGATTTTGCGGCACTGAAAGCCATCCTCGAGGGCAGCGTTTCATCAACTGCGGACAATCTCTGCATTTATGCTACCTCAAACAGAAGACATCTTGTACACGAGACGTTCTCCTCACGAGAGGGTGACGAGATACACTTCAAAGACACTATGCAGGAGCTTCTTTCACTGTCAGACCGTTTCGGACTTACCGTTACATATCAGAAGCCTGACAAGAAGATTTACCTTGACGTAGTTGAGAAGCTTGCAAAGCAATACGAGCTTAAAACTCCTATTGATGAGGTGCTTCAAAAGGCCGAGGCTTATGCGCTTTCGAGAGCAGGACGTTCACCAAGAGTTGCAAAGCAGTTCGTTGAATACATGAAGGGCATGGAAGACTAATAAATATATTCAAGAGTAATTATCATGACTAAATCTGCAAGCTGGGGTGTAACGCTATTTGGATAAACCCATGCTTCAAATCACCTTTTGGCGATGCAGGCTATGACGTTGAGGACTATTACACTTTCGCTCCGCATTATGACACTAACGATGTTATTAAAGGCTCGGCCGCTGTATTTGTCGAAGAATAAAATAACATAAAAGAGGTCAGGGACACATTTCACATTCCTTGACCTCTTTTGTTATGCCGTCTAAAGTTTATCCGCCGTTGTCAGAGCATACTCCGAAACTCCGTTGGAGTTTTTCCAAAGTGCATTTTAAACCGCTTCATAAAACCATATTCATTAGTATAACCGCACCTCTCAGCCACTTCCCTTACGCTGAGATTTGTCGTTGCAAGAAGCTGACTGGCTCTTTCCATTCGTGCGCTTATAACGTCTGTCATGACGCTCACTCCAAACATTTTCTTATACATATGCTGAAAACTTGACCTGCTTATACCCATATCCCATGCCATGCTTCCTACGTCTGCGATGTCCTCAGGCATTGCGTATATGTATGCTCTAAGCTGCATAAAGCGGCTGTTCCTGTCAGTAATAATACATGACTTTTTGTCTGTACATTTTAACTGTCTTGCAAGCTTTAACAAAAAGATTTCCATATAGCACCGTGTTACTTCCTCATGCTCACCTTTCATAAGCTGATACTCATATGCTACCGAGCGTATTATCTGACTAAGCTCATCAATGTTTCCAAGATAAACCAGTGTATCTTTTGGAACATCAAGCCTTTCAAATTTTTCTTTATCGCCCTGCTCATAATTGAAATACAGCCAATCATCGGTATAAAACTCTTCTGCGGCATGGTATTTCACAGGGGTATCCGGTGAAAGCAGGATAAAAGAATTTTTCTCTGCCCTATGCTCGATACCATTTATAACGAACACCGACGGTTCTTTTATGAGCAATATAAGGGGACAGCCCACCCCGTGAGGGCAATCCATAATAAAATCTTTTCTATGGCGATAATTATAGCCGACCGCACCCACAAGCATTTTGATCCCTCCCTGCTTTTATCAACTTTATTTTACCACACCGCTACATTCTTGTCAACGAAAAAAGAGCAGACGCTTTGTTCTGCTCTTCTTTCACATAATTCTATAATAGTATTACAATTATCCCCAATAGGTTCTCCAGACATTGAAGTAACCCCAAGGAATTTTAAACGAGTAAGCTATCTTGCTGCTGTTTGTCTTGTAGCTTCTGTTGCACCAGAAGTAAACATTATAGTCATTAGCAATACCGTTAAGGTGAGTTTTGCCATATACTGCGCCAAAAACAGCCTGCTTTACTCTTCTGGAAACGTTTGAATAATTTGCTCCGTCCCTTGAGAGCTGTGCAGATGACATAAATCCGCCGCTTCTATAAATAATATCCTGAATATTGTTATATCTTGCATAGTAGGATCTCCACATTGCATTCTTTGTGTACTTTGCGGCAACATACTGGTTTGCAACACAATCTGCAACATAAACGATAGGCTTATCCCACTCTGAACCTGACATCTTGCCGACCTCATGATAAACTATACGGCACATTGCTTCCCAGCCTGCTTTGTTGAAGTCCATTCTTGCTGTCTTTATTGTTTGCGTTTTTGAATAAGCAGAAGCGGCAGAGCCGTTTACAGCCTTAACTCTGAACTGATAGGAAGTCGTTCTCTGAAGACCTGTAACAGTGCAGTTCGTATTCTTGACTGTCTTGTATTTCTTCCAGCTCTTATATTTGCCGCCCTTGATGTACAGCTCATAGCTTGAAGCACCTCTTACCTTGCTCCAATGCACCTTGATAGTGTTTGTCTGCTTGTTATACGGATGAGTGAAGTCACTTCCATAGTTGATCTGAGCGGTCATCTTAGGAGTTGAAAGCTTTGCCGCAGCAGCATCGGCACTAAAGCCCTCTGTCATTACCAAAAATGTCATAAGTGCTGCAATGAACATAACTATCACTTTCAGTGACTTATTCTTTGCTGAAATAAAACTTGCTGAATGATCCATTAATAATACGGCTTTACAACGCATACACGCTGCATTGCCAATTCACACCCTTTCTTTTAATTAGCGGCGGTCATGTCTGTGCCGCTATTTAATTTTATTACGGTCGATTAAAATTATGTATCAATCTGTAACGATAACGGTTAAGAAAGTTACAAAGTGATTACAAATTACTACACTATTGTAACACGTCCAATTGCATTTGTCAAGCTTTTTTATAGTTTTTTTGATTTTTGTTTATAATTTGAAGCAAAGAATATAAAAATTGTACTAATATTTCAGCACATTGAATATTAATTTACTGTATCAGCAAGAGTTCACGCACAATTATCACAAAGAAAATATGTGCAGAATATGAACAAAATCAATGGATCAACCACAGAGATCCTGCTGTTTTTAAAAAATCTGTGGGGAAAGAGGCAAAATAATGAAAAAATATTTACCTGAGGGCAAGATCTTCAATAGCCCTGAAAACCGATATTATCTTCAAAGCGAACGAACAATGGCTGAGGCAATGGCTCAGGGATTGATACTGGAGGGTCATGCTGTGCTTTGTGACAGCGAACACAACATAATAGTAGAGCTTCCCTTTGGCAAAGGAATAATCCCAAGATCAGAGGGAGCAATCGGAATACAAGAAGGCAAAACAAAAGACATAGCATTACTTTCTAGGGTTAACAAAACGGTATGCTTCAAGGTGACAGATATTGTTCACGAAAAGGGCGAGGTCATATGCAGGCTGTCAAGGCGTCTTGCACAAGAAGAGTGCATTGAACGATATATAAGTACACTCACATCAGGGGACGTTATACCGGCAAAGGTGACACACCTTGAGCCTTTCGGGTGCTTTGTTGACATAGGCTGTGGTCTTCCTTCACTTATACCAATAGACGCCATATCCGTCTCACGCATCACCCACCCCAACGACAGATTTTTCAACGGTCAGGACATATATGCTGTGGTAAAAAGCTGTGACGAGGACAGGATATGCCTTTCTCACAAGGAACTTTTAGGCACATGGGAAGAAAATGCAGCATTGTTCTCCACAGGAGAAACCGTAGGCGGGATAGTGCGCTCCATTGAACCATACGGTATTTTTATAGAGCTTGCTCCGAACCTTGCAGGGCTTGCAGAACCAAGAGAAAATGTGCGTGTGGGGCAGGCAGCAAGTGTTTACATAAAAGCTCTTATCCCCGAAAAAATGAAAGTCAAGCTCATTATCGTAGACGTATTTGAAAACAGCGTTTTTCCCTCAAAGATAAACTATTTCATCACCAGCGGCAGGCTCACAAAATGGGTCTATTCCACCAATGAATGTTACAAAAATATATGCTCTGAATTTGTGTGATAATCGTACATATTTTTGTACTTGTAATTTATTTGTACTATAATTTGTACTTGTTTTCACAGCAAAACAAGATATAAAAAAGGCATTGGCTTCCAATTGAAGCCAGTGCCTTTTGACTTGTTAGAATCATTAAGAGGAATACCCTTTTTTCAACAGGTCAACTATTCTCATAATATTTCTCCCTATATTTTTTCAGAGCGTTTCAAGAAGCTCTGCGATCTTTTCTTTTTGAGCAAGCCCGTCAGAAAAAGCGGTCGCACCGCCAGCGGCAGTGCCAAGTTTAAGAGCATATTCATAATCGCCATGCAATATACCGGCGGTAAAGCCTGCCACCATTGAATCGCCTGCACCAACGGAATTTTTTACCTTGCCTTTACATACTCCACAGCGATGTATTTCACCGTTTTCGTCAATAAGCATTGCGCCGTCCCCTGCCATTGAGATAAGCACGTTCACAGCGCCCATTTCTTTAAGCTTACGTGCGTATTTTTCTATCTCCTCATCATTAGTGAGTGTCACTCCGAACATCTCGCCAAGCTCGTGGTTGTTAGGCTTGATAAGGAAAGGTTTATATTTAAGCACGTTGAAAAGCAGGTCTTTTGTTGCGTCCACAACTGTTCTGATATTCTTGTGTGCGAGCCTTTCCAGTATCTTCTCATAGATATTTGACGGCAGTGAGGCAGGTATGCTTCCTGCAAGGATAAGCGTGTCGCCGTTCTGAAGCTTATCAAGCTTTGCAAAAAGCTTATTCACAGCCTCGTCATCTATATCAGGCCCCTGACCATTCAGCTCTGTTTCCTCAGCGGATTTTATTTTCACATTTATACGGGAATTACCGTTTTTGAGATGAACAAAATCTGTATCAATTCCCATTTCCGCTAATCCGTTCTCGATAGCTTCACCTGTGAAGCCTGCAGTGAAGCCAAGTGCCTTTGACTGAATGCCCAGCTCTCTAAGAACTACAGACACATTTATACCCTTGCCACCGAAATACATCTCTTCCCTATCTGAGCGGTTGGTAGACCCAAGCTTCATTTCCCCTGTATGAACAACATAGTCGATAGCAGGATTGAATGTTACAGTATATACCATTTTACATTACCTCCTTGATATATGCTTTTGTGAGATATTTATTGTCCTGAAGCTTGTGGGTGATCGTCACTTACCTTCTGCTAATTTATCGTCGTCGCTTCTTAAAATGCAGAGTGCGACAACAAGTCCTGTCAAAGCGACAAACACCGCTTTAGTTTCAAGCAATTCTGTGACAAATGCACCCACTGCCGCTCCGCCGATAAAGCAAAGGATTATGCCATAATACTGCATTGCATTACTAAGCTTCTGCTTATCCTTAGTTTTCAAATACTGAAACAGATTATCCGTACCGCTTCTAAGATTGCCAGTACACATCGTGGTAGCGAAAGGCTTTCCGTCCATTTTCCTAAAGCCCTCCACCTGCATTGCACAGGTAAAAGAAACCAGGATATTCGCCAATGTGTTAAGCGTACCGGCAGGGATAAATCCCACAATAGTCAGCACCACAAGCTCCACACCGATTATGATCCTATGCCAATGTATCCTCGGGTGTTCATTGAATTTCAGCTTCACAGCTTCCACTATCAGCACGCCAAGCATAAAGGACAGTATAGGCATGAGATAAAGAAAGACCTTCAGCCAGCTTCCCTCTTTGATATTGATAGCCAACAACACCATGTTACCTGTCTGTGCATTTGCAAAAACATGGTCACGGCTGATGTAGGTATAAGCGTCAAGATAGCCGCCCACTATTGCGAGCATTACTCCAACGCCGTAAAACTCAGCTATATGTCTGCCGTTCTTCATTGTGAAGCCCCCAGTGGCTCAAGTTCGTTAAGATCATATGGCGTTTTCTGATAAATGCAGTAGTTGAGCCAGTTTGAATAAAGCAGATTAGCTGAACAGCTCCAATTGAAAATAGGCTTGTTTTGCGGATCATCGTCAGGGAAATAGCTATATGGTATCTGTATAGGCAACCCCTTTTCCTTATCTCTGAAATACTCTTTTGCAAGGGTCTCACGATCATATTCCCAGTGGCCGAACAGGAAAAACTGTCTTTGCGTCTTATCTGAAACAAGATGCACACCAGCCTCGTTTGACACTGCCACCACTATAAGATCGTCCACCTTTTCGATATCTGCACGACGCACCTCAGTATGACGTGAGTGCGGACAATGGAAAACATCTCCAAAGCCTTTAAGAATAATGCTTTCGGGATAGTCGATATGGTGCTTGAAATTGCCAAACATCTTCTCTTTCAAAGGATATTTGGGAACTCCATAATGATAATAAAGCCCAGCCTGAGCGCCCCAACATATGTGGATAGTTGAGAAAACATTGGTCTTTGACCATTCAAAAACTCTGCAAAGCTCGTCCCAGTAATCAACGTCTTCATACTCCATTTGCTCAACAGGCGCACCGGTGATTATAAGACCGTCATATCGGTTATCGCACACCTCGTCAAAGTTCTTGTAGAAAGCAAGCATATGCTCGATAGATGTGTTCTTTGACATATGGCTGCTCATCTGAATAAGGTCGATGTCAACATGAAGAGGTGTGTTGCTCAAAAGACGCAGAAGCTGCGTTTCTGTCGCAATTTTGTCAGGCATGAGATTGACAATAGCGATCTTCAAGGCACGAATGTCCTGATGAGCGGCTCTGTCATCGGGAATAACGAATATATTCTCATTTTCCAACGTTTGAAACGCAGGAAGGTCATTTGGTATTTTAATTGGCAAAGTATATCCCACCTTTTAATTATACTCTAAAAGACTATTATAACACGATCTCTGTTAAAAATCAACCAAAAGAGAGATTTATTCATATATTATTGAGAAAAAAGGGAGCGACCTAAGCCGCTCCCTTTGTGTATCAACAGTATATAGATCCGTACAATTATTCGTAAAGTGGATATTTCTTGCAGATAGCGTTTACCTTTTCTCTGATCTCGTCAGCCTTATTGTCAAAGTCTATTGCTGTGAGATACATACACTCAGCAATAACGTCCATGTCCTCCTCAACAAGTCCCCTTGTGGTAACTGCCGCTGTACCAACTCTTACACCGCTGGTTACAAATGGCTTCTCAGGGTCGTTAGGGATAGCATTTTTGTTTACAGTGATGTAAACCTCGTCAAGCTTCTTCTCAAATTCTTTGCCTGTGATGTGGAATGGTCTGAGGTCAACAAGCATAAGGTGATTGTCTGTACCGCCTGATACGAGATTGAATCCTCTGTCAAGAAGTCCCTTTGCAAGAGCCTGTGCATTCTTTACGATCTGCTCACCGTATGCCTTGAACTCAGGCTTGAGAGCCTCGCCAAAGCAAACTGCCTTTGCAGCGATAACGTGCATAAGAGGGCCGCCCTGTGTGCCCGGGAAAATAGCAGAATTTATCTTCTTTGCTATATACTCGTTGTTTGTGAGTATAAGTCCTCCTCTTGGTCCTCTCAGGGTTTTATGTGTTGTTGTTGTAACAATGTCAGCATATGGTACTGGCGACTGATGACAGCCTGCGGCAACAAGTCCTGCAATATGCGCCATATCTACCATAAGATATGCACCAACAGCCTTTGCTATCTCAGAAAGCTTCTCAAAATTGATAGCTCTTGGATAAGCGCTTGCACCTGCAACAATAAGTCTAGGTCTGCACTTGTTAGCCTGCTTGTAAAGAGCCTCGTAGTCGATATAACCCTCGTCATTTACGCCGTAAGGAACAAAATTAAAATACTTACCTGAAAGGTTTACAGGTGAGCCGTGTGTAAGGTGTCCGCCAGCGTCAAGGCTCATACCCATAACAGTGTCGCCCGGCTTAAGAAGAGCAAAATAAACAGCAGTGTTAGCCTGAGCGCCAGAATGTGGCTGAACGTTAGCATACTTAGCACCAAAAAGCTTGCAGGCTCTTTCAACAGCTATATCCTCCACAACGTCAACGCACTGACAGCCGCCATAATATCTCTTACCAGAATATCCCTCAGCATACTTATTAGTAAGCACAGAACCCATTGCAGCCATAACGGCAGGTGAAACGATATTTTCGCTTGCGATAAGTTCAAGATTTCTTCTCTGTCTTGCCAGCTCGGCTTCCATTGCTTCGCCGACTTCTTTATCGACATTTTCAACAAAGCCGATAGTATCCATTATTTTCATCGAAATTACTCCCATCATAAAATTTTACGGACATTCCGTTCTCTTTTATTATAGCGTATTTTTCTTTTCATGTCAACGAAAATTTTTTTATAGTGAGGAATGAGGAGTGAGGAGTGAGGAATTAAGGTATCGCCTGCGGCGATTAATTTTTGTAGAATATGATCTACAGCCACAAGAACGCTTCACTCTTTTCGTTTTTTCCATTTCTCACTTCTTTATCTTCTCCCAATACGCTTTCGCCATTTGCTCCGTCTTATTCTCACCATACTGATAATAAGTCCTCCCCACAAGCTTATCAGGCAGATACTGCTGTTTTACCCAATGGTTTGGATAGTCATGAGGATAAAGATAGTGCTGTCCTTTGATAACAGCACCCTCGCCGTCAAAATGCTTATTCTGCAAGTGCCGTGGATAATCTCCGAAATCACCGTTTCTAACATCTGCTAAAGCTGCGTCTATTGCTGATTCAGCAGAATTTGATTTTGGAGCAGTGGCAAGAAGAACCACAGCTTCCGCCAATGGTATCCTTGCTTCAGGCAGTCCCAACTGCAATGCCGAATCAACGCAGGATTTCGTCACTACCGCCGCCATTGGATACGCAAGTCCAATATCCTCGCTTGCGATAACAAGCAGCCGTCTGCACAGAGAAATAATATCCCCCGCTTCCATAAGCCGTGCGGCATAATGAAGTGCGGCGTTCTCGTCAGAACCTCTTATGGACTTCTGCAAAGCCGACAGAATATCATAATGCTCGTCCCCTGCACGGTCATAGCGCATATTGCTGCGCTGAGTAAGAAGCTTCACATTATCAAGGTTCACGGTGAGCTTTTCACCGTCATTATCTGCCGAAAGTATGCAAAGCTCCACTGTATTTATTGACTTTCTCACATCACCGCCGCAGCCCCTTGCGATATGCTCCAACACACCATTTTCAAGACGCAGTTTCAGTCCCAGCTCATCAGCCATAAGCTGAAAAGCACGCTTTATTGCAGGCAAGATCTCCTCCGAAGTCAGCGGTTTGAACTCAAACACAGTTGAACGGCTGATTATGGCATTGTACACATAAAAATACGGATTTTCAGTGGTAGAAGCGATAAGAGTTATCTTGCCGTTTTCAATGTATTCAAGAAGAGATTGCTGTTGTTTTTTGTTAAGATACTGTATCTCGTCAAGATAAAGCAAGATACCATTAATGCCGCTGAGCGTTTCAGTTTCAGCAACTATCTGCTTGATATCAGCAATAGAAGCACTTGTGCCGTTAAGCTTATGCATAGTCATATTAGCATTATTTGCTATCATTCTTGCGACCGTAGTTTTGCCAACACCTGACGGACCGTAAAAAATCATATTTGGTATTTTACCGCTTTCGATAATACGCCTGAGAGGTTTATTTTCGCCTAACAGGTGGGTCTGTCCCACAATATCATCAAGGGTCTTGGGTCTAATTCGTTCAGCCAAAGGCACACTCATTTTATGATCTCCTTAAAAAGCAATTAGTCTAAAATGTTCTGAATATCCTCTAAATGAAGCTGATAAGCCATGCTGTTTATCTTTTTAAGCAGGTAGGTTTTTGCAACAAGAACAGCTTCCTGATATTTGGTGTTTTCCATACCAAGGCAAATACGATAAATAATGAATTGATTAGAGGAGATTTTCATGATAATGTGATTATTGCCCTCGAAAGTACCACGGCAAATGGAGTTGGAGTTGACGAAGTTCCAAAGGTCGGAGTAAGTGAGAGCAGTGACTTCATCAGTAATAAACTGTTGGATAAGTTCATTCATATGGATACCCCCTATAGTGTATTTTCTTTAGTATAGCACATATTTCCGCATAATTCAAGGGAAAATGCGGTCAAAGTGGGGAGTGTCGTCCATTAGCTTCATGACCTCGTATCGTAAACAACAAAATGTAGACGTCCCGATATCGAAGTGTCGAATTTTTTTGATTGTGACAAATTTATGCAAGCGACCGAAACGAGCGAACAATGCTCGTCCCTACCACAAATTGTGCGTTTTCTCAAAGTTTGTGCAATAAATTACAAGATGTAACGTCCAAAAAGCGGGCTGTCGAGGGTGCCAGCCCCTACATGGTTTGTTAAACAAATAAATAATGTGCGGATAACGCAGATATGCAACAAAAAAAGAGGCAGAATACTCCGCCTCTCATTTATCTGTACAAAGATTTGTACTATTTTTTCTTTCTGGCCGAGCTTACCGCACGAGTTATCTCAGGCTCTGCTTCGCCACGAACACATTCAGCCGTTATCTTTATGCCAACTATCTCATCATCAGACGGCGCTTCAAACATGAGCTTTGTGAGTATCTTCTCAACTATCGCCCTAAGTCCTCTTGCTCCTGTCTTTTCTTCAATAGTCCTCTTGGCTATCTCTCGCTTTGCGTCCTCTGTGATCTCAAAATCGATGTTGTCAAGCTTGAAAAGCTTCGTATACTGCTTGATAAGCGAGTTCTTTGGCTCAGTGAGTATCCTGCAAAGTGCGTCCTCGTCAAGCTCGTCAAGAACCGTGATAACAGGAAGTCTGCCCACAAGCTCCGGTACGATACCGAACTTAACAAGATCGTGTGGTACTACCCTCTTCATGATGTTGTTATCGTCCTCTTTGCTCTTGACCTTTCCGCCAAAACCAAGTGATGATGACTCTGTACGCTTCTTGATAACACTGTCAAGTCCCTCAAAAGCTCCGCCACAGATAAACAGAATGTTTTTGGTGTCTATCTGTATGAACTCTTGATGTGGGTGCTTTCTGCCACCCTGTGGAGGCACATTGGACACACAGCCCTCTACTATCTTTAGAAGTGCCTGCTGTACACCCTCACCGCTTACATCTCTTGTGATAGAAACGTTCTCCGACTTTCTTGATATCTTATCTATCTCGTCGATATAAATAATACCGTTCTGAGCCGCTTCAACATTATAATCTGCCGCCTGAATAAGCCTTGTAAGCACGTTTTCAACATCGTCGCCTACATAGCCTGCCTCTGTGAGCGTAGTAGCGTCAGCAATAGCAAAAGGCACGTTTAGAAGCCTTGCCAAAGTCTGTGCAAGCAAAGTCTTTCCTGTTCCTGTTGGTCCAAGAAGCAAAACGTTGCTTTTCTGTATCTCTACGTCATCATCGTCATTAAGTGACAAAATTCTCTTGTAATGATTGTATACCGCAACAGAAAGAGCTATCTTTGCGTCCTCCTGACCGATAACATAATCGTCAAGAACTGCCTTTATCTCCGCAGGCTTCTTTAGGGTTATGCCGCTGTCAGCTGCATTTTTACCCTTGCCGCGCTGCTTCGTTGTAGGAAGTCCCTCCTGCTCAGCCAGAACATTATAGCAATAAAGTACACACTCGTCACAAATGTGGCTCGTGCCTGCTGAAAAAAGTGTTCTAACCTTGTCCTCAGGCTTGCCGCAGAACGAGCATTTTCTTATTGTATCATTAGCCATTTATTTCACCGAACCTATCTGTTAGTTATTACCTTGTCGATAAGACCGTATTCAAGAGCCTCCTGAGCTGTCATATAATTGTCACGCTCAGTGTCGATGTTGATCTGCTCGATAGGCTTGCCTGTGTTCTGGGCAAGTATCCTGTTGAGCTTCTCTCTGGTCTTTACCATGTGGTCAGAATGTATCTTTATATCTGTACACTGACCAGAAATTCCGCCGCCTGCGATAAGAGGCTGATGAATGAGTATCTCACTGTTTGGCAGAGCAAATCTCTTACCCTTTGTGCCGCTTGAAAGCAGGAATGAACCCATTGAAGCAGCCATACCCATGCATATAGTTGACACGTCACACTTGATATACTGGATAGTATCATAGATAGCCATACCGGCTGTGATAACTCCTCCGGGGCTGTTTATATAAAGGTCGATATCCTTTTCAGGATCCTGTCCTTCAAGATAAAGCAGCTGTGCCACTACTACGCTTGCCACTGCGTCGTCTATCTGGTCGCAGAGCATGATTATTCTGTCATTGAGCAGGCGGGAATAAATGTCATAGCTTCTCTCGCCTCTGCTTGTCTGTTCCACTACATAAGGTACCAATGCCATAAAATTGCCTCCTTAATCTATTTTCGCCCGCATAAGGTCATGCGGGCGAAAGCATAAATTATCTTACTTTATAACTGCTGCGTCCTTGATAAGGTCAACAGCCTTGCCAACTGCAATATCCTTCTTAAGGTCGTCGTCATGGATAAACTGCTTGATCTGGTCAACGTCAAGCTTGTAAGCCTCAGCAAGCTTATCGAACTCAGCCTTAAGCTCGTCCTCAGTCACCTCGATATTCTCAAGCTTTGCGATCTTTTCAAGTGCAAGTCTGAGCTTGACCTGCTTCTCAGCCTGCTCAGCATATGCCTTCTTTACAGTGTCGATAGTCTGACCTGTATACTGCATATAGAGATCAAGTGAGATGCCCTGTGGTGCAAGTCTCTGCTCCAGCTCGCTGATCATCTCGTTTACTCTGTTGTCAAACATGACCTGTGGGATCTCAGCTGTCATGTTCTCGATGACCTTATCGAATATCTTAGCCTCTACCTCGGAATCAGCGTGCTTCTCGTTAGCTTCCTCAAGCTTCTTCTTAACGTCAGCCTTGTATTCGTCAACTGTATCGAACTCTGTTGAATCCTTTACCATATCATCGTCCAGCTCAGGCATAACCTTCTTTGATATGCTCTTGAGCTTGATCTTGAATACAGCAGGTGCGCCTGCAAGTTCCTTTACCTGATACTCCTCAGGGAATGTTACGTTGATGTCGAACTCCTCACCGGCGTTGTGACCAACGATCTGATCCTCAAAGCCAGGAATGAACTGACCGCTTCCAAGTGACAGTGTGAAATCTTCTGCCTTACCGCCCTCGAAAGCAACATCGTCCTTGAAGCCCTCGAAGTCGATAACAACGTCGTCGCCGTTTTCAGCCGCTCTGTCGTCAACTGTTTCAACAGTAACGTTCTTCTCTCTGAGAGCGTCAAGCTGCTTGTTGATATCCTCATCAGTTACAGGATTGACAACTTTTTCAACTTCTATACCCTTATAGTCCTTAACTTCAACCTCAGGCTTTGTGATGCAAGTTGCCTTGAGCTTTACACCGTTTTCCTTGCTGATCTCAGTTACCTCTACCTCCGGGCGAGTAACAAGTTCCAGACCGGACTCTTCAACTGCGCCGTTTACAACAGGAGCGTACAGAAGATTTACAGCGTCCTCAAAAAATACCTGCTCGCCGTATTCCTTTTCGATAAGCTTTCTAGGAGCCTTACCCTTACGGAAGCCAGGCATAGCGATATTCTTTCTTGCTTTAAGATAAGCTTTCTCTATTGCAGCCTCAAAATCCTCAGCAGAGATCTCGATCTCAAGCTCGTACTTATTGGTTTCAACATTGTTTGTAGCTTTTAAACTCATTTATTATTCCTCCATTATATAAATGTATCTTATACATTATAGCACAAATATATTGTCATTTCCAGCATTTTTTTATAAATTGTCACTTTGCACAATTTTCGTTATGTCCAATGGGTCAAAATGCAAGAAATCACTAGCTATAAGCCGATATTCCACTCCGTCACGAGTGCCGTTTATTGCATAAGCGTGGGCTCTTCCGTGAAGGTGTCCGTAAAAACACTTTTTTATGCCGTATTTATGAAGCACTTCAAGCATATCATAATTGCAGCTATTACCGAAAAGCGGCGGATAATGCAGAAACACCACAGGCTCTAAGCCTGCCTTTTGTGCAGACTCGATAGAGAGTGCAAGTCTGCCTGCTTCCCTTGCCAGAACCTTCTGATCTGCAGGTTCACCATTATCGCTTATCCAGCCTCTTGTTCCGCATATGCCGAAGCCCTCATAGCTGTAATGATTATTATGCAGGATATTTATGGTATCAAAACCGTTTTCTGCGAAAAATTTATCCATTTTGTTCTTGGTGTTCCACCAATAATCGTGATTGCCCTTGGATATTATTTTTCTGCCGTTGAGCTTATTTATGAACTCGAAGTCTTTTTTCGACTGCTCAAAATTCATTCCCCACGAGATATCACCCGGTATCACCACAGTGTCCTCGGGACGAACTTTGTTCTGCCAGTTTGTTTCAAGCTTTGTCACATAGTCAGACCAGCCGCCGAATATATCCATTGGTTTATCTGTACCCAGCGACAAATGCAAGTCGGCAATGGCAAATAGGCTCACGGTTTTTCCTCCATTCCAGAAACTTCATGTATTATCCCGACCACTCATGCACATACTACTTTTGCAGCAAAAAGCTGCAGAAGGAGCGATGTACAAATGGAGAAGGATAGAATTTACGGTATCCACTGCAACGTAGACAAATGCGTTTACAACAGCAACAACTGCGAATGTACCGCAGGCAAGATCAACGTAGGCTGTACCTGCACCGACCCTGACTGCTGTGACGAAACAGAGTGCAAGACATTTAAGGCAAGAGGCTAATTCCCCTCGCCATGGTCAGTGGACATACGCTGTGCGCTGACCTCCGCCCGACAATAGTCGGACGGGTACATATCAAATACCCAGAGCTGAGTAGATGTAGTCCTTCATATCAGCCTTGTCGATCACCTTTGTGAATCTTACTTCCTTATCTTTAAGCGCAGCAAGTGAAGCAGGAACAGGTATCTTTGAAACCTCGGCAAGCTCGTCAACAAGACCGAACTCGTCAGCGTTTGTATCCTTACCGATAGCTGCGAGAACAGAACCTGAGAACTTATATGGGCTTGCTGTTGAAGCGATAACAGTCTTTGTCTTGTCGCCTGTAGCAGCCGCATAGTCCTTGTATACCTTCACTGCAACGGCTGTGTGAGTGTCGCAGGTGTAGGAATACTCGTCATAGATCTCCTTAATGCAAGCCTTTGTCTGCTCATCGTCGCAGCAGCCTGCATAGAACTCGTCAGCGATAGCCTTCTTCACTTCGTCTGTTACCTCATATCTGCCTGTCTTAGAAAGGCTGCCGAACCACTCTCTTATCTGAGCGTCGTCAGAGCCGCTGAGGTGATAGAGAAGTCTTTCAAGGTTTGAAGAGATAAGGATATCCATAGAAGGTGAGATAGTTGTATGGAACGGACGATTTCTGTCATAAATACCTGTCTTTATAAAGTCTGTGAGGACGTTATTTGCGTTTGAAGCGCAGATAAGCTTATTAACAGGAACACCCATATGCTTTGCATAGTAGCCTGCGAGGATATTACCGAAGTTGCCTGTTGGAACAACTATATTTATCTTGTCGCCAAGCTCGATCTCGCCGTCAGCAACAAGCTGAGCGTATGTAGATACATAGTAGATTATCTGTGGTGCAAGTCTGCCCCAGTTGATAGAGTTTGCAGAGGAGAACATCATGCCGTTCTCAGCGAGCTTATCGGCAGTTTCCTTGCTTGTGAAGATAGTCTTAACACCTGTCTGAGCGTCGTCAAAGTTGCCCTTGATAGCGCAAACGCCAACGTTGCCGCCCTCCTGAGTTGTCATCTGCTTTTTCTGCATAGCTGAAACGCCGTCCTCCGGATAGAACACCAGTATCTCTGTACCCTCAACGTCCTTGAAGCCCTCGAGAGCAGCCTTGCCAGTGTCGCCTGATGTAGCAACGAGGATAACTACCTTCTTGTCAACGCCAAGCTTCTTGATAGAAGTTGTGAGCAGGTACGGCAGTATCTGGAGAGCCATATCCTTAAATGCACAAGTTGGACCATGCCACAATTCGAGCATATAAGTGCCGTCAAAAAGGTGAGCAAGCTCTGCAATATTGTCTGTGTCGAAATTCTTTGTGTTGTAAGCACCCTCTACGCAGTAACGTATCTCAGCCTCTGTGAAATCTGTGAGGTACTTTGAGAAAACGAAAAATGCTCTCTCGGCGTAGCTTTTTTCGCCAAGAGCCTTGATATCATCAAGTGTTATGGCAGGTATCTCAGACGGAACGAAAAGACCGCCGTCCTCAGAAATGCCCTGTGCTATCGCCTGTGCAGACGAAACCTTTACTTCGCTGTTTCTTGTACTTTTGTAAAACATAAACAACAACCCTTCTTGTTTTAGATGTCCGACAGGTGTCGGCTATTTACAGACCATTTGTTCAGATAACGTCTAACATTCCACGTCACGGGCGAACAGTGTTCGCCCCTACAGACACAGTTCGTTCGGCATATCCGACCCATGGTCTTTATTTCATACTTGCATCAAAAGCGTTCACATAATATCTCAGCTTTTTGACTCTGCCGTTCTCCAGCTCTACCGCCGCAACATCGAACCGACAGCACACAGGCTCTAAAATCCCCTTACAAAAAGCCTGTGCTGTCTGAACGATATGCCGCTGCTTGACCGGATCAACTGCCTCTTCAGCGGAGGTAAGAGAGCCATGCTCCCTAGTTTTGACCTCCACAAAAGCTATGATATCCGCTTTCTCTGCGATTATATCTATTTCACCGCCTCTGACGGTAAAATTCCTCTTTATTATCTCATACCCGTGTCTTACAAGAAAGCCGCAAACTGCGTCCTCCCCGATATTGCCCGCCTTTCGGCGCTGGGTATGGTCAATGCCCGTTTTTCTTTGCATAATACTTTTTGAGAAAACTCATTCTATGTATCCCGCAAGGGCCATATCGGTCTATCATCTCATAGTGGAGCTTTGTGCCATATCCCTTATGCTTCTCAAACCGATACTCAGGATATTGTTCAGCCATTTGCTCCATATACCTGTCCCTTGCGACCTTTGCAAGAATTGAAGCCGCCGCCACTGCCTGACTTTTGGCATCTCCCTTTACCACCGCTATGGCAGGACATTCAAGCCCCTCAGGGGTCTTATTGCCGTCTATAAGGCAAACGTCAGGCTTTGTATCCATATCCTCCACCGCTCTTTTCATTGCAAGCATTGCGGCGTTAAGTATATTTATATCCTCTATCTCTTCCACTGTTGCGGTCTGTATAGAAAAGTCAACTGCTTTTTCCATTATCTCATCAAAAAGCTCCTCACGCTTTTTCGCTGTAAGCTTTTTGCTGTCGTTTATCCCCTCTATAACTGTGTCCTTATCAAATATCACAGCCGCCGCAAACACATCTCCTGCAAGAGGACCTCTGCCAGCTTCATCGCAGCCGCACACCACGTTATGATCTTTTCTTATCTCGTTGTCAAACTCACTGAGCGTCATATCAATACCCCTTCGGCTTTTCAAGAGTAAGTCTGCCGAGAGTGCCGTTTCTGAACTCGTCCATAACTGTAATGGCTGCCCTTTCGGTATTGATCTCTCCGCCAGAAACTAAAAAGCCACGCTTTCTGCCTATTCTTTCAAGAAGCTCAAAGCCCACAACACAGCCGATAGTTTCCTCGTCAGCAGGCTCTATATCATCTGTTCTGATGCCATAACGTTTCTCGATAAGCTCAGGATAGTTCTCTTTCAAAAACTCCAGCAGACGGCAGGCAAGATATTCCATGTCCATTATATCGTCCTTGACTGCACCTGTAAATGCGAGCCTTTCGCCAACAAGCTTATCCTCAAACTTAGGCCACAGCACGCCAGGCATATCCAAAAGCTCAAAGCCCTCGTCAAGCTTCACCCACTGTTTGCCTCTTGTAACGCCGGGTCTGTCCTCGACTTTTGCAAGCCTTGACCCTGCAAGTCTGTTGATAAACGAAGATTTGCCAACGTTTGGTATACCGACTATCATTATTCTTACAGGTCTGCCAGACATACCCTTGGCATTCCATTTCTCAATATCGTCCTTTAAAAGCTCTTTGAGCTTTCCATAAAACTTGCTTACGTTCCTGCCACTCCGACAATCTGTAGCAAGAGCAGTTATTCCCTGTTTTGCATAATAGTCCAGCCACATTGCCGTTACCTCAGGGTCGGCTGAATCAGCCTTGTTGAGAAGCACAAGCCTTGGCTTTGAGCCTACGATACGCTTCATTTCAGGGTTTCTGCTTGAAAACGGGATACGAGCGTCAGTTATTTCCACAACTGCGTCCACAAGCTTTAGGTTTGACGCCATAATGCGGCGTGTTTTTGCCATATGTCCAGGAAACCACTGAACGTGAGATACTTCGCTCATATCTTCCTCCTTACTCTAACTCAATCTACCTTACCAATGCCCTCGTCATTGCCTGCCGCAAATCGAAACAGAACTCTGCCGACTATCTCGTCATAAGGCACATATCCTATTACACGGCTGTCTGTGGAATGATTTCGGTTGTCGCCCATTACAAAGCAACAGCCCTCAGGCACTTCATATTCATAAACTTCACTTTCTTTATTATAGTATCTTTCATCAAAATACTCGTCGTCAAAGCTGCCGTCGCACTTAATATAGCTCTCATCAAGCACTGCTCCGTTGACCTTGACTACAGCCGACTTGTTGTCTATCTCGACCTTTTGCCCTTCAACGGCAATGATACGTTTGATTATCCTATTGTCAAGAACTGACGAGTTGACCACAACTATATCCCCCTGCTTTGGCGTATAAAGCAGTTTTGATATAACAAGAGAATCATTTTCAAAAAGAGTGTCCTGCATTGACTGTCCTTGTACGTTAACTGTTCTGAACACAAAAGTAAAAACAAGCACGACCACGAACATTGCCATGACTATGATCTCAAGAAAGTCGAACAGATTATCAACAGCTCTTTTGCCCTGCTTTTTCAACTTACCTTACCAAAACTGTCGAATGGATAAAGCCTTAAAACTGCCTTGCCAAGCACGTCAGACGGGTCGATAAAGCCTATCCTTCTGCTGTCTGTGGAATTATTTCTGTTATCGCCCATGACGAACAGCTTGCCCTCAGGCACGTCATACTCAAAAACATTTTCTTCCACTTCATATTTCTCATCAAAGAGATTAGTGTTATACATAGCTTCCCTGATATTGTCATTTGAAATGACCTTACCGTTCACTGTAACGGTGTTGTTATTATAATCAACGACAACCTTATCTCCACCGGTGCCGATAACACGCTTGATTATAGTTTTGCCAAGCTTTTCGCTGTTGATAACAACAATATCGCCCTTTTGGGGTGTATAATTTATGTGAGTGATTATAAGTCTGTCCTGATCCTGCAAGGTCTCACGCATAGAAGGACCCTGAACAAGAACTATCCTGAAGAAAAAAGTAAATATCAGGATCACCATAAACATAGCGAACACGAAAGATTCAGCCCATTCAAAGACCTCGTCCATAACATTCACGGGCTGTTTTTCCTTTAGGTCGTCAGGGGCGGCTTTTTTAGCCTTGTCAATATCCTCCTGAGAAACGTCGCCGAATTTTTTATTATCGTCCATAAAAGCCTCGATCCTTTATCCAAAGGCGGCAAAAGCCGTCAAATACTCATATAGATTTATTATATCAAATTTCAAAACAAATTACAAGGGGGTAAGGAAAATTTCTTTGAGATAGGTGTAGTGCTACAATAGATATTGGACAAAATTAAGAAAAAAGAAAAGAGAGAT
>NZ_QTWZ01000010.1:0-101417 GCF_003461385.1 Ruminococcus sp. AF17-1AC | reverse complement strand
TCTCTCTTTTCTTTTTTCTTAATTTTGTCCAATATCTATTGTAGCACTACACGCACCGATCTTTACACTCTGCCTTATCTCTTGACATAAAAGTTTGAGAGGTGTATAATGTTAAGGGCAATATTGCCTTGGAAAAGAAATATAGTACATGGTCTGAAAGGATATTTACATATGGTTATAAAGAGAATATGTGCGGCTCTCTGTGCTTGCGTGGTATGCTTGTGTGCAGCGGGCTGTTCAAAGGATAGTAAGGACAGCTCTTCTGTCACAGAGAGCAAGGCGAACGTTTCAACAGCCGACAATGCAGACGGCGAAAAGTCTGAGGACAGCAAGGGTGACGAGAGTGATGCGGATAGTAAGGTATTGAACGAGCAGGGTGAGCTTATTAAAAAAACTGCTGCGATCTTTGACGGTGACTACACTCTGAAAACGACCTGCACAGAGGCCGACGGCTCAAAGCAGGAGGTAGTAAGAGCCAAAAAGGGCGGAAACATCTATCTGAAAGTCACATCGGATATAGGCACCAGCGGATTTATCTATGTTGACGGAGCAGGATATGATTACGATAACGTGACCGGTGTTTATCACAAGTCAGACGTGAAGGAGCTTGACGGCGTTCTTGAAAGCATAGTCAAGCAAAACCTGCCGAGAACCTATGGTCATATAAACAGTGATGAGGCTGATGATTTCGATATCGAGGAGTACACTTATACGGGCGACACATACATTACTGCTATCGACCTGTATTTTGATAAATCTGACGGAAGCTTAAAAAAATACACGCAGACCTTTACCATTGAAGGCTCAGATGATACAGTTTCAGAATACACTGTTGACGAGCTTTCGGGGGACGCTGACGACAGCCTGTTTGACGTATCTCAGGCGACAAGTCTTGTGGACTTTGACAGTATGTCAGAGGATCAGAGGCTTGGCTATTGTCAGGGTATCTTCAACAAAGCAGGCGTTACAACAGACGATCTCAGTGCAGGGGGATATCAGACGGACGATCTTAAGACCATATCCTATGACAGCTTTGTGAGCCTTGTTTACACATACGGCTACAAGCCTGCACAGCAGTAAGTCAAAATGCACAATTTCAGCGTGGAGATTTGTTGAAAACGCAGGGCGGAAAATGCCCTCTCTATGCTTTACTTGTATGCGTTTTTTTGGTATAATTATAAGTGTGGTCTTTACCGCATAAAAACGTATGCTTACAAGAGGATATATATAAATGAATATACTAAAGTTTTTGAAGCCGAAGGCTTGCGTGGATTTTGTCTATGATGACAACACAGCAAGGCAGGCTCTTGAGAAAATGAAAAATCACGGCTTTACCGCTGTGCCTGTTATCGACCGTGAGGGCAGATATGTAAAGACCCTTGCAGAGGGCGACTTTCTGTGGTTCATGCTCAATAATGGCATTCAGGATATGCGTGAGCTGGAAAAATATAAGATAAGCGAGATAACAAGACGTGTCAGAATGAAACCCGTCTATGTTTATTCTACTATCGAGGATCTGATACTTCTTTCAATGGATCAGAACTTTGTGCCTGTTATTGATGACAGGGAAGTTTTTATAGGTATTGTGACGAGAAGAGATATACTTAAATATTGTCACGATACTCTTAACGAGTATGAAGCGAAATATGGTCATAAGGAAGAAAAAGAGGAGATAGGTGCAGTATAAGCACCAGGAAAGGAATTGTTGTAAAAATGAAGAGGACAAACAAAAAGGGTGGCGCAGCTATAGTTGCTGTGCTTATAGTTATAATGCTTGTGGCTGTTGGCTCGGCGGCACTGGTGGTGACAGGAAGATATACCATTCAGGCAAGCAAGGTGGCAGACGCAGTTGTTAAGGTGAACAGCAAACTTGAGGAAAGCTCTTCTGAGGAGGTTTCAGAGGTTGACGACCTTTCATCAGTTGTGGAAGAGCCTGTGAGCAATTATCCTGTGAAGTCTGCAAATTATCAGGATATAAATATAAAGGGTATGACAGCAAACTCAGCTATACTTGTTGACGCTGACACAAACGAGATAGTTGCAGGTTATAATTACGAGAAAAAGGTATATCCTGCTTCTCTTACAAAGATGCTTACGCTTCTTGTAGCCGCAGAGAATATTCAGGATATGGACGCTACATATAAGTTCACAAGCGATGATATCGACCCTCTTATCGAGGACAACGCATCAAGAGCAGGCTTTGAAGCCGGAGAAACTGTTACAATGAAAGACCTGCTTTATTCAGCTATCCTTGTGAGCGGTGCTGACGGCACAACAGGTCTCGCAAACGCAGTTGCAGGCTCAGAGGAGAAGTTCGTTGAGCTTATGAACGCTAAGATCCAGGAGCTTGGTCTTACCGGCACGAAGTTTGTGAATGCAAGCGGTCTGCACAACAAGAATCATTATTCCACAGCGCAGGATATTGCAGTTATCACAAAGGCGGCTATGGATAACGAAACTTGCCGTGAAGTGCTTACAGCAACAAAGTACACAACTTCAAAGACAAAACAGCACAAGGACGGTATCGAGCTTACAAGCATTGTTGCACAGAGAATTGAGGGCTACTATGTGGATTGTGACGGTGACGGCGAGGCTGACGACGGCATAAGCATCGAGGGCGGAAAGACAGGCTTCACCGACGAAGCAAAGTACACCCTTTCAACTATACTTGATGATAACGGACACAAATATATTTGTGTTACAACAAAGTCTAAGGACGAGCTGAAGGCTGTTGAGGATCAGATAGCTATTTATGAAAAGTATCTGGGCGGCAAGGCTTCTGATAATAAAGACAAGGACAGCAAGACGGACACTGACACGTCTTCTGTTTCTGAGGTCGAGGATTAATTAGACAGGATAAAAAATAAATGCGGATATCGTGGAGGTATCCGCATTTTTGTATTTTATTTTGCAAATCAGTGTAGTCAGTGTAGGGGCGAACAGCGTTCGCCCGTCGAAGTGATAAAGCTATCGGTTTTACTATCCCTATGTAGCGTTTGTGTCAATTCGTGTAACATTGTATCAATTTTTATAGGGTTTTTACAAAAAGCGGGCGAACAATGTTCGCCCCTACATGAATTGGCAGAATATTCATCTTAAAAGCTTTTGTATCACACCTATTACCTTGGAAAGGTCATCACAGCAGGCATACAGAAGCTTTTTTGTTTCCTCGTCAGGCTGTGAAAGGTCTGGTACCATAACAGGCTTGCAGCCTGCGGCGTGGGCGGAGCGTATGCCGTTTGGTGAGTCCTCGAGGGCAATGCACTCGCCAGGGTCAAGCCCCAGCTCCTTTGCGGCGGTGAGATAAATATCAGGGGCAGGCTTGCCGTTTTCTATCATGTTTCCACAGATAAGCTTGTCAAATCTGTCAATGATATTTATAGAGCTGAGATACAGCGTGGTGCGCTGTAAGTCGGTGGCAGTGGCAACGGCTTTTTTCAGCCCTGTGCTGTCAAGATAGTCAAGAAGCTCATCAAGCCCTTTTTTCTTTTCTATGCCGTTTTGCCTGATAAATTCGTTCATAAGCTCGATACGCTTTGCGCGAACTTTGTAGTAATCAAAATCTTCTCCGAAAATGCCTTTCAGATGTGGGATAGCATACTTCGCCGCAAGAGAGCGTATGCCCAGAACGTGTTCCTTTGTCATTGGATAGCCGTAATGATTCGCCGCCTCACACCAAAACCTTGTGAGCAGCTTTTCCGTATCTATCATTAGTCCGTCCATATCAAATATAACGCCTTTGAGCATTTTTATCACGCCTTTCCAACTTGGCATCTGTTATTATATCACACTTTTGACAAGTTTTCAATAAAACTGCACAAATTAGAGGTGCAGAACATACATTTTGTTGTATATCTATATAAATTGTAATTGAAATTATATAATCCCATTGACAAATTATTAGAATGTGGTATAATAAGTACAGTGATAAAAGGCGACGCCTTAAAGAAAGGAATGAGAGCAAAGTGAACAAGAGCGTGTATAGTCTGGTGCTTGCAGACGATGTGGTGGAGGCTATCGACAGACTGGCATATTCCATGAATACCAGCCGTTCAAATCTGATAAATCAGATTTTGGCAGAGCGTGTTCAGCTTCTCACCCCTGAAAAAAGAATGCGTGAGATATTCTCTAAAATAGAACAGCTTATGGACAGCAGGTTTCAGACCCTTAATCAGCCCTCTGACGCTATGATGTCTATAAAAAGTCCACTGAGATATAAATATAAGCCGACCATACGATACAGCATAGAGCTGAGCCGAGATTTTCACGGAAAGGTGGGCAGGCTGAAAGTATCTTTCAGAACTCAGAGCACACAGCTCATTTCAATGCTTGACAGCTTCTTTAAGCTGTGGGCAAGGCTCGAGGAAAAATATCTTTCGTATCTTTTCACTACTGGCGTGCCTTATGAAACAGCCGAGGGCAGATTTACAAGAGATTTTTACGCACCGCCTCAGTCGGAGCTGACCGACGAGGATATAGCGAACGCTATCGGTGATTATATAAGCTGTATGGACAGCTGTATTCAGCTTTACTTTGACAACGCTGCAGAACCTGAAACGGCGGCAAGAAAGGTATCTGAAATGTATGAAAGATATCTGAAAAAAGGCGTTGTCGTTCTTTAAACGGTGGGCGGAGCATTCCGCCTGCTGTGAGCATATATCTTTTTAAGATGATAAGGGAGGTAATTTTATGAACGCTCAGAAATTGACACAGAAATCATTGGAAGCTTTGCAGGAAGCGCAGAGCATTGCCTCAAGAAACTCAAATCAGGCTGTTGACCAGCAGCACCTTATGCTGGCTTTGCTTTCACAGGAAAACGGTCTTGTGCCGCAGCTTTTTGTAAAAATGGATATCGCCCCTGAAAATATAGAGGCGGCTCTTACAAGAGCAGTTGATGATATACCTAAGGTACAGGTAGGCGGACGTGCGCAGGACTCTGTATACATTTCAAGCGACCTTGACAAGGCTTTTGCGGAAGCCGAGTCGGAAGCTTCAAGAATGAAGGACGAATACGTTTCAGTTGAACATCTTGTTATGGGCATAATGGACAGCCCAAACAGCGCTTTGAAGGAAATATTCAAGACCTTTGGGGTAACAAAAACAAAGTTTCTGAAAGTTCTTCAAGCTGTAAGAGGAAACGCTCAGGTAACGAGCCAGAACCCTGAGGAAACCTATGACGTGCTGAAAAAGTACGGTCAGGATCTTGTGGAGCTTGCAAGACAGAACAAGCTTGACCCTGTTATCGGCAGGGACAGCGAGATAAGAAACGTTATAAGGATACTTTCAAGAAAAACAAAGAACAACCCTTGCCTTATTGGTGAGCCTGGCGTTGGTAAGACCGCCATTGCAGAGGGTCTTGCTCAGCGTATCGTCAGCGGAGATGTTCCTGACAGCCTGAAAGACAGACAGGTTTTCTCACTTGATATGGGTGCGCTTATCGCAGGCGCAAAATACAGAGGCGAGTTTGAGGAGAGATTTAAGGCTGTCGTTGAGGAGATAAAGAAGTCTGAGGGCAGGATAATCCTCTTTATAGATGAGCTTCACAATATCGTTGGCGCAGGCAAGTCAGACGGTGCAATGGACGCAGGCAACCTGCTGAAACCTATGCTTGCAAGGGGCGAACTGCACTGTATCGGTGCAACGACTCTTAACGAGTACCGTCAGTATATCGAAAAGGACGCCGCTCTTGAAAGACGTTTCCAGCCTGTTATGGTAGACGAGCCAACCGTTGAGGACACTATCTCTATACTTCGTGGACTTAAAGAGAGATACGAAGTGTTCCATGGCGTAAAAATTCAGGATCAGGCGCTTATTGCGGCGGCTGTTCTTTCAAACAGATATATCACAGACAGATTTCTCCCTGATAAGGCTATCGACCTTGTGGACGAAGCCTGCGCACTCATCAGAACGGAAATGGACTCAATGCCTACAGAGCTTGATGAGATAAGACGTAAGATACTCCAGCACGAGATAGAGGAAACTGTCCTTAAAAAGGAAACTGATAAGCTTGCAGTTGAACATCTCCATGAGGTGCAGAAAGAGCTTTCAGAAATGCGTGAGCAGTTCAATGAGATGAAAGCTAAGTGGGAGAATGAGAAGTCTGCTATCTCTAAGGTGCAGAAGCTCCGTGAGGATATCGAGCAGTGCTCAAAGGATATCGAGAGAGCAGAGCGTGAATATGACCTTAACAAGCTTGCAGAGCTGAAATACGGCAGAATGGCTGACTTGCAGAAGCAGCTTGCCGAGGAAGAAGAAAAGGCAGAGAAGTCAAAGACAAAGAACACTCTGCTAAGAGATAAGGTAACAGAGGAAGAGATCGCAAGGATAATCTGCCGCTGGACAGGTATCCCTGTTGCAAAGCTTATGGAGGGCGAGCGTGAGAAGCTTCTCCACCTGCCTGATATCCTCCACGAGAGAGTTATCGGTCAGGACGAAGCCGTTGAGCGTGTGTCTGAGGCTATCATGAGATCTCGTGCCGGTATTGCAAATCCAAATCAGCCGATAGGTTCGTTCCTGTTCCTTGGCCCTACTGGCGTTGGTAAAACAGAGCTTGCAAAAACTCTTGCGCAGGCATTGTTTGACGACGAGAACAATATCGTTCGTATAGATATGTCGGAGTACATGGAGAAATTCAGCGTAAGCCGTCTTATCGGAGCGCCTCCGGGATATGTAGGCTATGAGGAGGGCGGTCAGCTCACCGAGGCTGTAAGAAGAAAGCCTTATTCAGTAGTTCTCCTTGACGAGATCGAAAAGGCTCACCCTGACGTTTTCAATATCCTTTTGCAGGTGCTTGACGACGGACGTATCACAGACTCACAGGGCAGAACGGTTGACTTCAAGAACACTATCATAATCCTCACTTCAAACCTTGGTTCTCCTTATATCCTTGAGGGCATCACACCTGAGGGCGAGATATCTCAGGAGGCAAGGGACAAGGTGGACGCTCTGCTGAAACAGCAGTTCAGACCTGAGTTTCTTAACAGACTTGACGATATAATCTACTACAAGCCTCTTATGAAGACAGAGATATACAAGATCGTTGACCTTATGCTTGCAGAGCTTGGCAAGCGTCTTGAAGACAAGAGGCTAAGCATAGAGGTAACAGACGCCGCTAAGGAAGCTATCGTAAATCAGGGCTACGATCAGAACTTCGGTGCAAGACCTCTCAAGAGGTTTATCCAAAGACGTATCGAAACTCTTATTGCAAAGAAGATCATTGCGGACGAGCTTGAGCCTGATTCTATCTTGCAGGTAGATTATGACAAGGACTTCGTTGTGAACGTTATCTATAATACTGTTACAGAAGAGTGATAGTATTATGCCAAAGGGCAGTTCCGAGAGGGGCTGCCCCTTTTTTTGTGGAAAAAGAAGGTTTTAATTTATTTTAGGTTAATAATAAAAGAATTATCTTGTTAATGTTTTGGTAAGATATACTGTTTGTAAACAAAAAAGAACAGTTTATTTTGTGAATTATTCTAGACTATTTTGCTTGCAAATGAGGTACATATATGCTAGAATATTAATATCGTGAAATATGTGATCTGATAAGGGGAATTAATATTTATGAAAGCAAATTTTTCTGATACGAATGATTTTGTTCAGAGCATGAACAGAGGAAAGCGCAAAAAGAAGATAGCATTGCTGGTGCTGTGTATAGTGCTTGCGTTCCTTGTGGCTGCCTGCGTTGTCGTGGGTCTGAAAATAAGGGAAAATAACCGTATCGCCATGGCGAAATCGGTCATAACAAAGCTTGATATAAGCACTACCTTCAAGGAGTCGGAGTTTTCTGACGATCAGGACTGGGACGGTGACGGCATAAAGAATGTCGATGAGGTACGTCATGGCACTAACCTTCAAAGCGAGGATACTGACAATGACGGAATAAGCGACGGCGATGAGACAAAGCTAGGTACGAACCCTATTGAAGCCGATACTGACGGCGACGGTCTTCTTGACGGCTATGAGCTTATGGCAGGCACAAATCCGAGAGAGTCAAAGTCTGACGGAAAGACCAATGACGCTGAAAGAGAGCTTACAGTGGAAAAAAATGCAGGAGACTGCCGCCTTGAAATAAAGGGCGACGCAAACGCTGCCAGTGCGACCCTCGTTGAGCTTGACCTCTTTGGTATCTCTTCAAATGCAAGTATCGTCACAAAGGCTTATGACGCTTACTCTGACTATAAGTTCAACTCGGCAAAGATAACTTTCGATATCGACACTGCAAAGCTGAGTAAAATGGGATATTCATTTGATGATCTTACAGTGCTGAGATTTGATTCACGTTCGACCCTTTACACAAAGGTGGATTCAAAGGCAGACAAGAGCAAAAAGACAGTTTCTGCTTCTCTTACAGAGCTTGGCACTTATGTGGTAGGCGTTGAGAAAACTGTAAACGACGAAGCCACAACAAGGATCTGCTTTCTCGTTGATAACTCCGGCTCTATGTATCCAAAGGAGCAGTGTGTAACTTCTTCTGAGAATGATGTTGACTTCAAGCGTCTTGACTTTGCAAAGAATCTTATCGACAAGTTTGAGAGCCACTATCAGGTCGGCATTTGCAAGTTCACAGGAAGCTACAAAAAGATGGTAGACTTCACTGATGATAAGACGAAGCTTACGGAAGCTCTCGATAAGATAAAGTCTGAGAAAGAGATATTTAACGGCACTCACAGCCAGACGGCTCTTAAAAAGTGCATGGACGAGTTCAAGACAACTTCCGGTGGAAAATACAGGAATATCATTGTAATGCTCACCGACGGCGAGTCTGACGAGCCAAATCCTGCAAGCGTTTCAAGCCTTGCAAATACCGCAAAGGATAAGGACATAATCGTTCTTACAGTTGGTCTTGGCAGAGATGTTGACAGAGATTGGCTTCAGAAGCTTGCTTATTCCACAGGTGGAAAATATTACTCGGCTTCCGACGCAAACGCCCTCAATGACGTTTACAAGCAGATAGTTACTACACTGAACTATGATATTGTTACATACACAAACGCTGACGATAATGTAAGAGGTTATTCGCTCTACAACACAGGCTTTGACCCAAAGGTGAACGGCTTCTCATTCAAGAATTTCAGAACAACAACTACCGCAAGCGTTGACTTCGGCATGGCTGTTATGGCAAGAGATTGGTATCTCGGAAACGTAAAGACTTCTCTTGGGGATATCGCTCCGTCAGATAAGAGCGACATAAAGGTGAATGCCGCAGGCTATGACATAAGCGGAACAGACTTCGGTAAACAGTATGACGAAAGAGTGCCGCTTAGCAAGATAACCTCAGACCTTTTCGCAGGCACATATTCAGACGTTACAAAGTATCTCGATTATTCATGCACAGGGGATATTCTCACCCTTAATGATGACTATAAGTATGACAGCAAGAACAAGGGCTGGGTAAAGGACGTTACGAAAATATCAGGCGGCAATCTCCGCTGGAAAAAGGTCGAACTGCTTGATATGGATATAGCAAACGGCATTGACAAAATAAAGGGTGGCTATTCCTCAAATGACGCAGAGTTCGCAAAGGCACTCTACAGACTTAACGCCCTCCAGTGGGACGATTCTTCGTCAGAGTATAACCTTAACAACGACAGCAAGGGCTTTGAAAAGCTTGAAGACCAGCTCAGCCTTGGCATACCAGTTGTTACAACTATAGACGATACTCATACAGTGAACGCTATCGGACTTATTCAGGATTCTGATTGCCACAGAAAATATATCCTTCAGATATATGACAACAACTATCCTGGGGAAACAAAACAGCTTTATATCCAGAAGCTTCCGAAGTGCAAGCTCAAGATAGACAGCAATGGCAAGGCGACAGTTGTTGGCACAACGTTCGAGTATTCCGCAACATATGAGGGCAAGCAGGTCGGCATAGAATTTTCTGACGTGACAGCTCATTAATAAGAACAAAAAAACGGAACGGCTTTGACCGCTCCGTTTTTTGTTAAGATAGTTTGTCAGGATTATTTGATATAGTATACCCAATTGTCTTTTCTCTCGTGACCCTCGGGATATTCACCCTCAGTGTAGCCGAGTGCGCAGTGACCGATGCCCTCGTATTCGCCCTCGATGCCAAGGCTGCGGAGGATTTCCTTGCCTTCTTCAGACTCAAATTCTTCCTTTGCACGATGTATCCAGCAGCTTCCAACGCCCTCGTTGTGAGCGGCAAGCATAAGATTGCCCATAACAAGACTTCCGTCATAAATGTAAGTCGGGCAGGATTTGTCAGCTAGTACAATAAGAATAACAGGCGCACCATAGAACGGGTCGAAGCCCTCAGCCCAGCCGCCTATCTTTCTGTTCATCTCAGAAATTTTGTCACGCATTTCCTTGTTGGTGACAGCAATGATAATAGGCGACTGCAAGTTTCTTCCTGTGGCGGAATAAGTTCCTGCTATTATGATGCGGTCGAGAACGTCCTGAGGTATCATGTCAGGCTTGTATTTTCGTACACTTCTTCTGGTTTTCATAAGTTCGAGCAGATCTTTCATAAAACAGCCTCCTTTGTAGGTTTGACAGTTGTTTGCTTATAATTTGATTTTAGCATAGTTTGTGGAGAATGTCAACGGCTGTTTAAGTGAGGAACGAAGTTAAGTGAGGAGTGAGGAGTGAGGAATGACATAGCCGCACCGAGTGGGGCTGAATGAGAAATGAGGAATGAGGAATGACAGCGCCGAACAGAGTGGGGTAGCCAACACCGAGCGAAGCGATTTTGCGGCAGTAGAACTTGAAGCCAAATATGGGGGATAACGCAAGTTTTGCAAACAAGAAACAGTCGACCAGCGGTCGCCTCTACAAAAAATTTATCGCCGACAGGCGATACCATAATTCCTCATTCCTCACTCCTCATTCTACAAACGCCGCTTTCTTCATAAAAAATCTCTTGCAATTTAAGCGATACTGTGCTATACTAACAAGGTATGTTTAAAAATGCAATGAAATATGGAGGAATAATTTTGGGTAAGCTTGAAGATGAGATCAAACGCCGCCGTACTTTTGCGATAATTTCCCACCCTGACGCAGGTAAAACAACTCTTACGGAAAAATTTCTGCTCTATGGTGGTGCGATAGCTCAGGCAGGTGCTGTAAAAGGTAAAAAGAACTCCCGCCATGCTGTTTCAGACTGGATGGAAATAGAAAAACAAAGAGGTATCTCTGTTACTTCTTCTGTTATGCAGTTTCAGTATAAAAATTATTGTATAAATATCCTGGATACTCCCGGACATCAGGACTTCTCTGAGGATACCTACCGTACTCTTATGGCTGCAGACTCAGCCGTAATGGTAATAGACGCTTCAAAGGGTGTGGAAAATCAGACCAGAAAGCTTTTCAAGGTCTGCGTTATGCGCCATATCCCTATATTTACTTTCGTAAATAAAATGGATCGTGAGTCGAGAAATCCTTTCGATCTTATGGAGCAGATAGAGTCTGAGCTTGGTATCCAGACCTATCCTGTGAACTGGCCTATCGGCTCGGGCAAAGAGTTTAAGGGCGTTTATGACAGAGATAAAAAGCATATAATCTCTTTTGAGGCAAGCGGTGGACAGCATCAGGTGGCAGCTACAGAAGTCGACCTCTCCGACCCGTCACTTGACAGCCTTATCGGCGAGGATCTCCACTCAACTCTCTGCGATGATATCGAGCTTCTCGATGGCGCAAGCTATGAGTTCGATATTGAAAAGGTGAGAAAGGGTGAGCTTTCGCCTGTGTTCTTTGGCTCTGCTCTTACAAACTTCGGCGTTGAGCCGTTTTTGGAAAACTTCCTCGAAATGACAACTTCTCCTACTCCGAGAAATTCTTCTGCCGGTATCATAGATCCGTTCGACCCTGAGTTCTCGGCTTTCGTGTTCAAAATTCAGGCGAATATGAACAAGGCTCACCGTGATCGTATCACATTCCTGCGTATCTGCTCAGGCAAGTTCGATAAGGATATGGAAGTTCTCCACGTTCAGGGCAATAAAAAACTCAGACTTTCTCAGCCTCAGCAGATAATGGCTCAGGAAAGAGAGATAATCGACGAAGCCTATGCAGGAGATATAATCGGTGTGTTTGACCCAGGTATCTTCGCTATCGGTGATACGATCTGCTCGCCAAAGAAAAAGTTCGAGTTCGAGTCTATCCCGACCTTTGCACCTGAGCATTTTATGAGAGTCCGTCAGAAGGATACCCTCAAGAGAAAGCAGTTCGTAAAGGGTACAACACAGATCGCACAAGAGGGTGCTATCCAGATCTTCCATGAGCCTGACAGCGGTATGGAAGAAGTTATCGTGGGCGTTGTGGGCGTTCTTCAGCTTGAAGTTTTTGAATACAGAATGAAAAATGAGTACAACGTTGACCTCTTCAAAGAGGGTCTGCCTTATTCTTATATCCGCTGGATAGATAACAAGGATATCGACCCTAAGACATTGAAGCTTTCAAGTGACACAAAGCTTGTCAAGGACTTCCGTGACAACTATCTGCTTCTTTTCACAAGCGAGTGGAATATCCGCTGGGCTCTTGAAAGAAACGATGGTCTTGAGCTTTCAGAATTTAACAGAGGCGACCTGCAATAATACAACATTGCTAAATACCCTTTCCTAAAAAGTGATAAACTGACTAAAGTGTGTGCTTTGGTCAGTTTTTTTCTTGACTTTTTATTTGATATATGTTATATATTAAGTAGATATATGTATGAAATATTAAGTAGATATATGTATGAAAACTATTTTGTGGGGTGATATGTATGATAAAAAAGATAAGTGCGGCGGCAATTGCGGTCATTATGTCAGCGAGCATGATGTTCACTACAGCTTCGGCAGACGCTTCCTATGTTCTTGATAAGGACGCAGGAGAAGACTTCGTCAATTTCATAGACGGCAAGCTGCCTGATATTTTAAAGAGTATGGACAGTGTTGCAGACGGCGATAAGATCTACTTCGACTATGGCTCATGGTTCATGGATCTGGATTTTGACGGTGTGCCTGAGTTTATAATAGGCGGCGAAATGGCTGACGGCGACAGACATTATTCTATTCTTACCAAGGACGGCAAGGAGATAAAGATAGATGACACTGTTGCAAACGGACAGTATTTTCCGGGATTTATGGGCTTTGATTATATGCCTTACAGAGATCTTTATACAGGGGAGGTATCATATTTTTCAAGTAACGATAAGATAAAAACTATGACCTTTGACCCTGAAAAAGGCGTTACTGAAAAGGAGCTTTGCTCGGAAGAATACGATTTGGAAACTGACAGCACTGTTTACAAAACAGACGGCAAAGAGGTCAGCGAGAGCGAGTATTATAACTATAAATCCACCCTCAGCAGATTTATCCCTCTTGAAGTGGAAAATACAGAGCTGACATCAGATGAAACTGCACAGGCTGACGCTGATAAGCTTCTGGAAATGTATAACGAGTATAACTGCGTTGTCATGACGGCGGAGAACACAAAGGACGATATGATAAGCGTAATAGTCGAGGTGTTCGATCTTCTTAAAGAGATAATGGCTGACGCTCCTTATGAAATTGCTAGTGATGTTGATTGGAGCTATAACAGTTGGTTTGAGGATTTAAACTTTGACGGCGTTCCTGACTTTGTTATCGGCGGTATTGCAGACCTCTTAGATGAAGGTACTGCTTTAAGGCTTTATGACGTTATCGGTATGGGCAATGCAGGCTTTTTGGCGGATACCAATGTGTCGAACGACCATGGCGACGGTGAGAACGGCTTCGGATTCAAGCCTTATGTAAACAAGCAGACTGGCGAAAAAACATATCTCTCAGAGGATAGATATGCAGAGGACGGCAAGGAGCATTACGCAGTGAGAAAGCTTTTTAGCTGTCTTGGTGAATGTCTCACCGCTGATATCTGCACCGCAGAATATGACAGCAAAAAAGGCGTGACTTCATACACCATCGAGGGAAAGGAAGCCACATCAGAGGAGTTTCAGGCGTATCTTGCAAAGCTTAACAGCGACTATGATGAGCTTTCTGTAACAATAAGCACCATGGGCGAAAACAAAGTCCCTAATAATGAAGGCACCCTTGCAGAGTCATATGACGATTATAAGCTTGGGGACGTTGTGGGCGGAGCAAGCTTTACATATGTAGAAAAGAAGAACACTTCAAATGATATCTCTATCCCTGACAAAACAGCAGGCTCTCAGGCTTCAAAGAATTATAATACCGATTCGTCAACAAATCCGTCAACAGGTGCGGCGGCAGGCGTTACAGCCGCAATAATAGCCGCTGGAGCAGGTTTGGCGATATGTGCAAAGCGTAAAAAGAAATAGTCTTTTCAGCCTAATATATGCAGAGGTGAACAGCGTTCACCCGTATATTGGCATATTATCTGCGTGCTGAATATTTTATCACCGTACCCTCTCGTGGTGCGGTGATTTTTTTGGCATAAGCCGTCCTTTGTCCGCATAACTTGTACAAAGGACAAAAACTAGGAGGGCGGATATATGTTCAGAAGATTGCAGAATATTTTGTGCTGTGTGGTGATAGCAGGCTTTGCGGCAGTGTGCTGGTATGGCAAAAACAACGGCGAAGCCGTCATGACAGGTGGGGCGGTGAAAACGACCATGGATAAGCCTGTGGTGGTCATCGACCCAGGTCACGGTGGTGTGGACGGAGGCTGTGTATCCGTTGACGGCACGCCTGAAAAGGGGATAAACCTTGCGGTGGCGGAAAGTCTCCGTGACGGTCTGAAGCTTCTCGGCTATGATGTTGTTTGCACCCGTGAAAGCGATATCTCTATCTATGACAAAGGCACAGAGGGGCTTGGGGAGCAGAAAAAGTCCGATATGAAAAACCGCCTTGCCATATTCTCGAAATATTCCGAGGGCATATCAGTTTCCATACACCAAAATCAGTTTACCGACAGCCGCTACAGCGGTGCGCAGATGTTCTATTCTAAAGACAATGCCGAGGGTGAAAAGCTTGCGGAAGTGATGCAAAAGCAGTTCGTTTCCCTTTTACAGCCTGACAATACCAGAGAAACTAAGCCGGTAGGCGACGAGCTTTATCTGCTTAATAATACCAAAAATCCTGCGGTTATGATAGAGTGCGGTTTTCTTTCAAACCCTGAGGAGGCTCAGAAATTGGAGAATGAGGACTATCAGCGTCAGGTGGCGTTTACAGTGCTGACAGGTATCAGCGAATACAGGCTAATGCAGAAATAGTCCATTGGTACGGCGGCGGTGAGAAAACACTGTCCGTCGTTTTTTGTTTGTAAAACGTCACATAAATTGCTTGACTTTTAAAAGGGGATATTGTATAATATAATAGTGTATTTATAGCATAGTATATTTTTTAACTTTTTCCTGTCATAAATTCTGGCAGGAGAATAAATAAAGGTGGATTGAAACATGGGATTATTTGATAAAATATTCGGCAACTATTCTAAAAAAGAGCTTGCCAAGATCGAGCCTATAAAGAATAAGGTACTCGAGCTTGAAAGTAAGTATGCCGATATGTCTGACGAGGAGCTGGGCGGACAGACTGCCATTCTGAGAGGCAGGCTGGACGAGCTTTCAACTCTTGATGACGTTCTTCCTGACGCTCTTGCGGTTTGCCGTGAAGCTGCGTTCAGAGTGCTTGGCAAAAAGCCTTACCCTGTTCAGATAATCGGTGCTATCGTTCTTCATCAGGGACGTATCGCCGAAATGAAAACAGGTGAAGGTAAAACTCTCGTTGCCTGTCTGGCGGCTTATGCTAACTCCCTTACAGGAAAGGGCGTTCACGTTGTAACAGTAAATGACTATCTTGCTAAGTTCCAGTCTGAGGAAATGGGCAAGGTGTTCCACTTCCTGAACACTTCTATCGGTGTTGTGCTTACGGGCATGAACAAGGAGCAGAAGAGGGAAGCTTATAACGCTGATATTACATATGGTACAAATAACGAGTTCGGATTTGATTATCTCCGTGACAACATGGTTATCTATAAGAAAGATAAGGTTCAGAGAGAGCACGCTTTCGCTATCGTGGACGAGGTGGACTCTATCCTCATAGACGAAGCAAGAACTCCGCTTATCATTTCAGGTCAGGGCGACAAGTCAACAAAGCTTTATTCACTTGCCGACAGATTTGCAAAGACCCTGAAGCCTGTTACAGTTGTTGAAATGGACGATAAGGCAGATAACGACCTTCTGGACGGCGACTATATCATCGACGAAAAGGCTAAGACCGCAACTCTTACAAAGAGCGGTGTTAAGAAAGCGGAAAAGGCGTTCAACGTTATAAACCTTATGGACGCTGACAATATGACCCTTGCCCACCACATCAATCAGGCTATCAAGGCAAACGGCGTTATGAAAAAGGATATCGACTACGTTGTTAAGGACGGAGAAGTTCTTATCGTAGACGAGTTCACAGGCCGTATCATGCAGGGCAGACGTTTCAATGACGGTCTGCATCAGGCTATCGAAGCAAAAGAGGGCGTTGAGATAGCAAGAGAGTCAAAGACTATCGCTACTATCACATATCAGAACTACTTCCGTCTGTATGGCAAGCTGTCAGGTATGACAGGTACTGCTCTTACTGAGGAGGACGAGTTCAGAGAGATCTATAAGCTCGACGTTATCGAGATACCGACAAACAAGCCTGTTATCAGAATTGACCACCCGGACGTTGTTTTCAAAACAGAAAAGGGCAAGTTCAACGCTGTTATCGAGCAGGTGATAGAGTGCCATAAAAAGGGACAGCCTGTTCTTGTTGGTACTGTTTCCGTTGAGAAGTCAGAGTATCTTTCAAGACTGCTGAAAAATAAGGGCATCAAGCATGAAGTGCTTAATGCCAAGCACCATGACCGTGAGGCTATGATAGTTGCACAGGCAGGTAAATACGGTGCAGTTACTATCGCTACCAACATGGCAGGACGTGGTACTGATATCATGCTTGGCGGTAATGCTGAGTATAAGTCCCTTGCAGACCTCCAGAAAATGGGCTATTCTGAGGAAGTGGCTGTCGAGGCAGCAGGCTTCTCAAACACTCAGGACGAAGAAGTTCTGGCTGCGAGAGCAGAGTATAAGAAGCTCTATGCAAAGTATTCTGACGAGGTAAAGGAGCTTGCAGAAAAGGTTAGAGAAGCAGGCGGACTTTATATCATCGGTACAGAAAGACACGAGTCAAGACGTATCGACAATCAGCTGAGAGGACGTTCAGGCCGTCAGGGCGATCCTGGCGAAAGCACATTCTTCCTTTCCCTTGAAGACGACCTTATGAGAATTTTCGGCGGCGAGAGAATAACAGCCATGATGGACACTCTTAAAGTTGACGAGAATACTCCTATCCAGTCAAAAATGCTCACAGGTGTTATCGAGTCCTCACAGAAGAAGATAGAGGGCAGAAACTTCAACATCAGAAAGAACGTCCTTAACTACGACGACGTTATGAACACACAGCGTGAGATAATCTATAAGCAAAGACAGCAGGTGCTTGACGGAGAAGATCTCCATGACAACATTCTCGGCATGATAAAGGAGTTTGTTGAGGATTCCGTAAATATGTATATCACTGACGAGGACGTTCAGGATAACTGGAACCTGCAGGGTCTTAAGGACAGACTTATGGGCATAATCACAGTTGAGGACGACTTCAACTATACCCCACAGGAGCTTGACGAGATAACAAAGAAGGATATCGTTGACCTTCTTGAAGACAGAGCTTTGAAGATATACGCAAAGCGTGAGGAAGACTTGGGTCAGGAACTTCTCCATGAGATAGAGAGAGTCGTTTTGCTTAAAGTTGTGGATACAAAGTGGATGGCTCATATCGACGATATGGACGAGCTGAAAAAGGGTATCGGTCTGCGTTCATACGGTCAGAAAAACCCAGTAGTCGAGTATCGTATGGAAGGTATGGATATGTTCGACGATATGGTAGCTTCTATCCGTGAGGATACTGTAAGAATGTTGTTCACCATTCAGGTAAGGAAGAACAGCGCCGCTCCAAAGAGAGAGGACGTTCTCAAGCCGGGCGAGCATCATAACATGACCGTAAGAAAGGCTAAGAAGCCGGGCAGGAACGATCTTTGCCCATGCGGAAGCGGCAAGAAGTATAAGAACTGCTGCGGTGCCGGAAACGGTGTACAGGCTGACGAAGCCGAGCAGGCAGAGAATAGCTCTGACAGTTCTGAAAAATAAAAACAATATGCAGGACGGTGAAAACAGCCGTCCTGTTTTGGATATAAGAATAATAGGAGTGTAGTGAAATGTCAACAGCATTTAAAAGCGCAGATATACTTCTGCCTAAGAACGCCGATATGTCAAAATGGGCAGTAGTTGCCTGCGACCAGTATACCTCTGAGCCTGAGTATTGGGCTGACGTGGAAAAGATAACAGAGGGTGCAAAAAGCGCACTTAACCTTATCCTGCCTGAGGTCTATCTGGAGGACGATAACGTTGATGAAAGAATAGTCGACATACATAAGAATATGGACAGCTATATCAGCGAGGGCGTTTTTGAAGAGTATAAGGACGCTATGATATACGTTGAAAGAACACAGTCTGACGGAAAGGTCAGAGCGGGCATTGTTGGCGCTATCGACCTTGAAGAGTATGACTACCGCAAAGGCTCGAAGTCTGCCGTAAGAGCAACAGAAGCCACAGTTGTGGAGAGAATACCGCCTAGAATAAAGGTAAGACGTGGCGCACCTGTTGAGCTGCCGCATATCATGATACTCGTTGACGATACAGAAAAAAGCGTTGTTGAGCCGCTTGAAGCTCACAAGGGAGAAATGAAAAAACTCTATGACTTTGACCTTATGAAAAAGGGTGGTCATATCGCAGGCTATCTTATTGACAAGCCTATGCAGGAAAAGATAATAGCCGCACTTGAAAAGCTTGGTGATATCGACGCTTTCAATACAAAGTATGGTCTTAAGGAAACTTCACCGCTCGTTTACGCTATGGGTGACGGCAACCATTCTCTTGCTACTGCAAAGGAATTTTATGAGGAACAGAAGAGAGAGAACCCTCATAAGGACATGAGCGATGCTCTTTGCAGATATGCCCTTGTGGAGATAGTGAACCTTCATTCGCCTGCACTTGAATTTGAAGCTATCCATAGAATAGTTACAGACGTTGATACAAAGGCTCTTATGAGCGAAATGACAGCGGCTCTTGAGCTTTCTGAGGAAAAGGCAGAGCAGGCAATAGTTGTCTGCGACAACGGCGAGGAAAAGACTCTCTATATACATAAGCCGACTTCAAAGCTCACTGTTGGCTCATTGCAGAATTTCCTTGACAGCTATATCAAGGAAAAAGGCGGCAAGGTGGACTATATCCACGGTGCAGAGGTCATAAGAGAACTTTCCGCAAAGGAAAATTCCATAGGCTTTATGCTCCCTGACATGGGCAAGGAAGAGCTTTTCCCTACAGTTATCGTTGACGGCGCACTGCCAAGAAAAACGTTCTCCATGGGTCATGCCGAGGATAAGAGATTTTATGTTGAGGCAAGGAAAATATTGAAATAGAAAAATTAAAGAAATGTTGAAATAGAAAAATCGTAGACAATATATTTTAAAAGGAGTTTTTACGATGATAATTGAAGAAGTCAAAAAGGAACTTACAGGACATATCATTCCCTTCTGGAATAAGCTGAGAGATGATGAGAACGGTGGATTTTACGGCTTTATGAGCTATGACCTCAAGCTGGATAAGCAGGCTGATAAGGGCGTTATCCTCCACGCAAGAATACTTTGGTTCTATTCAAAAGCGTATATCACTCTGGGCGATAAGACACTTCTTGACAACGCACGCCACGCTTACGAGTTTATCAAAAACCACTGTATCGACTATGAGTACGGCGGAGTTTATTGGATGATGAACTATAAGGGCGAGCCTGCCGACACTATGAAGCATACATACAACATCGCATTTGCTATCTATGCACTGTCATGCTACTATAACGCAAGCGGAGATAAAGAAGCTCTTGAGCTTGCATATAAGCTTTTCCACGACATCGAGAACAACACTCTCGATGAGTACGGCTACAGAGAAGCTTTCGACAGACAGTGGAACTTGGTATCAAATGACGCTCTTTCTGAGAATGGCTTGCATGCTGATAAGACAATGAACGCTATCCTCCACCTTATCGAAGCTTATACCGAGCTTTATAAGGCAGACCACAACGAGGAAGTTGCTAAAAGGCTTAAATTTCAGCTTGGTCAGATGAGAGATATTGTTTATACTCCTGAAACAAACGCACTGAAAGTTTTCTTTGACACAAAGTTCGACCTTGTGGGAGATATCCATTCATTTGGTCACGATATCGAAGCAACATGGCTCATGGATCTTGCCTGCGATACTTTGGGGGACGAGGAGCTTAAAAAGCAGTTTGCTGAAATGGATCTTAAGATCTCTCATAACATTCAGAATATCGCCCTTGATAACGGCGCACTGAACAACGAGCGTGAGAACGATAAGATAGACAAGAAGCGTGTATGGTGGGTAGAGGCAGAGTCTGTTGTTGGCTTCATCAACGCTTATCAGCACAGCGGAGAAAAGAAGTTCCTTGAAAGTGCAAGAAGTGTGTGGGAGTATATCAAGGCTGAGATAATCGACAAGAGAGAAGGCTCAGAGTGGTATGCCGAGGTTTCCTATGACCATAAACCCCACGATTGGAAAGAGATAGTAGGTCCATGGAAATGCCCATATCATAACGGCAGAATGTGCATGGAGGTCATCAATAGAGGCGTGGACTTTTGATGTTCAAGTATGAAACACACCTGCATACCGCCGAGGGAAGCGCCTGTGCCTCTGCAAGCGGAGCAGAGCAGGCAAGGCGTTATAAAGCCCTAGGCTATGACGGGATCATCGTCACCGACCACTTTTTCAACGGCAACTGTGCTGTCACCAACTTTGACAGTTGGGAGGACAGAGTGAACAGGTTCTGCAAGGGCTATGAGAATGCCAAAGAAGTGGGTGACAAGATAGGTCTGAAAGTGTTTTTCGGACTGGAGTATTCCTACTTCGGTGCAGACCTTTTGACCTATGGTATCGACAAGGACTTCCTCCTTGCTAACGATAACCTTAGCGACATAAGCTTCTATCAGTTTGCTGACAGAGTGCATAAAGCAGGGGGCGTGTTAGTCCATGCCCACCCTTTTCGTGAGGCAGATTGGTATATCCATGAAATAAAGCTCCTGCCGAAATGGATAGACGGCGTTGAGGTCTATAACAGTGGCAATGGCAAAGAGGTCTATAATCAGCGTGCAAAATGGTATGCCGAACAGTTCGGCTTTAAGCAAACAGGCGGTACGGATAATCACCACCTGTGGGTGGAGGACAGCCGTATCAGCGGTGTTGCAACTGACGAGCCTATCAATTCCATAGAAGATTATATAGAATTTCTCCGTGACGGAAAGCTTACCCCGATAATTCCGGAAAAGCCGGCTGAAACATAAAACATAAATAAAAACTTCAATGACGTTTTTTCGCCATTGAAGTTTTTTTACTATGAAATTTTGCTTTCATTTACCGAAACATCGTCGGAATAAGATTCCGATTCAGCGGCAGAATCGTCGGGAACACGAATGTAAGTTTCATCGGCGACAAATGTGTTTTCATCAACATAATTAAATGCTAAAGCGAAAGCATTTTCATGTTTTCCATAGTCAAATTCAATTAGTATCTGATCTCTTGCTTCGTGATAGGTTTTAATAGTATATGTTCTGGTTTCAGACCACATTTTTATCGTATCCTGCTTTGCGGTCTCGTCATAAAACGTAAACAGCTTATTGCAAAGATATTCCGAATCTCCGCTGTATTTCAGAGTGTTGTTTTCTCCTATTATAAAATAATCTTTGCTTGTATCTCCGTTTGGATAATATTTTCCCATATTCAGCGTTGGTTCCTGATAGGTATCGTCATGGGGACAGCTGTAGTTAAAGGTATTTATCCCGCTTTCATCATCTTCAGGTTCATCAGAAGAAACTATGTTCTTTATGCCAAAATACCAAAAACAAAATATAAATGCAACGGCAACAATTACCCATATTATTATACCAACGTGTTTAGCTTTCATAGTTGTACCCCCATATAATTTTCAAATTAAATACCCTATGTTTAAATTATACATTTTGTAATCATGAATGTCAATGTGCAATATGAATAACAAAAAACAAATTTTGTATATATAGTCACATTTCAACAGAACTTTGTGCGTTTATCTAATTTTATCATTCCTATTGACAAATCCACATTAATGAGCTAAAATATAAATGTTATTATTTTATATGGTGAGAAAGGAAAACCAAAATATGAAAATCAAAAGACTACTTGCGGCAGTGCTTTCCCTTGCAATGGGCGTATCAATGATGACGGCCTGCGGCAGTTCGGACAGCTCCTCAAAGGCTGAGAACGATTCCTCAGCTACAGAAAATACTCAGAAGCATACCAATGACCCTATGACAGTGACCACTGCAAAAGACCTTGTGGCTCAGATGAAAGTGGGCTGGAATCTTGGCAATACCATGGACGCCACAGGCGGCTCAGGTCTTGACGCTGAAACCTCCTGGGGAAATGTGGAAACCACAAAATTGATGATAGACCAGGTCAAGGACGCAGGCTTCAACGTGTTCAGACTTCCTGTTTCATGGGGTACTCACATGGACGAGAACTATACAGTTGACGAAGCATGGATGAACAGAGTTCAGGAAATAGTTGATTACGGTATCGACAACGGAATGTTCGTTATCCTCAACACCCACCACGAAGAGTGGTATATGCCTAAGAAAGACCGTGCCGATAAGGATATAGAGCAGCTCAAAGCCCTTTGGAAACAGATATGCGACAGATTTCAGGGTTATGACGAGCACCTGATCTTCGAGGGCGTGAACGAGCCTAGACTTAGAGGCGAGGGCAACGAGTGGATAGGCGACGCTGAGTCAAGAGAGGTCGTAAATCAGTACGCAAAGGCATTCGTTGAAACTGTCCGTGCTTCCGGTGGAAACAACCCTAACAGATGTATAATGGTAACACCATATGCTGCTTCATCATCAAAACAGAACATGGAAGCTTTGGAAGTTCCGCAGGGCGACGATAAGATAATAGTTTCTATCCACGCTTATCTTCCATATTCATTCGCTCTCGATACCGCAGGCACAGACCAGTATACAAGTATCGACTCTTCTATCACAACACTCTTTACTGATATCAATGAAGTGTTCCTCAGCAAGGGAATACCTGTAATAATCGGTGAGTTCGGCTCTGTAAACAAGGATAATACAGAAGCAAGAGTTCAGTGCGTAAAGGATTATCTCAGCACTGCAAAGCAGTATGGCGTACCATGCTGTTGGTGGGATAACGGAACAAGAATAGGAAACGGCGAGAACTTCGGACTTCTCAACAGATCCGAAGGCGGCTGGTATTTCCCTGAAATAATTGACGCTATCATGGGAACAGTAAATAGCTAAAAAAATCAAGGACGGAAGCGATTCCGTCCTTTTTTTGTGCGCAAATTATGTGCAATTTTTGTGGGGCGAATTGATATCTTGCGAGCGGTGGGCAATCTTGCGGTAAACGGGCGAACGCTGTTCGCCCCTACAAAAATTTATATTATTATCGTTTTTTATCAATAAATTTATGTAGGGGCGCGGCGCAATTTTTTTGTGTAGGGGACGGCGCCCTCGACGTCCCGCCACTCTCGTTCGTTTCAATCACAAACTGTTTTGTTCATTAAACGCCACAAAAAAAGGACGACCCCAAGTCGTCCTTTTTCATATCTATTCCCCTGAAAGAATCTTTTTCATTGCAATATGCGGACAATATTCGTCCTTGTAAACATCACCATATGCCCTGTAGCCAAGTTTCTCGTAAAATTGCTGTACTCTCGTTTGAGCCGATAAGCCGACTTCCTTGTAGCCCACTTTTTCAGCCTGCTTTTCAAGGGCTTCCACTACCATTCTGCCAAGGTCTCTGCCACGATATGCCTTTCTCACGCAGATACGTCCAATGTGCGCTTCGCCATTTTCGTCAAACAGCCTGCCTGTTGCAATGGGATATCCTCCTGTGTAGATAACAGCATGATAAGCCTCAGTGTCGATATCGTCAAATTCGTTCACAAAGCCCTGCTCCTCAACGAATACCTGCTGTCGTATGAGTATGGCGTCTGCGTTGTTTGCAAGCCCTTTTGCGATCTTTATGGTGTAATTATCCATTATATCAGCCCCCAAGACGTATCATTTCGTCGATACATCTTCTTGCAGAGGTTATCTCCTCGTCTGTCATCTTTATCTCAAAACCGCCGCCGTTGCCAATGCCCTCGCAAGTCTTGTAAACGTCCATAAGGGTCGTGAGCTTCATGTTAGGACAAAGTATCTTCTTTGAGAGTATGTAAAACTCCTTCTCAGGGAATCTGTACTGCAAATGCTCAGCAATAGATATCTCAGTGCCTATGATGAACTCCTTTGCGTCAGACTCAGCCGCAAAATTCATTATGCCAGAAGTCGAACCAACATAATCAGCCATTTCGCTTACAGCAGGGATACACTCAGGGTGACAAAGCACCAGTGCATCAGGGTGAGCCGTCTTAGCCGCTATCATGTCAGCCTTTGTTACCGACGCATGAACAGGACATCCGCCCTGCAAAAGCTTTATATCCTTTTCAGGACAGGCTTTTTTTACGAATGCACCAAGATTGCAGTCAGGAATGAACAGTATCTTGTCAGCGTCCATGTTCTTTACTATCTTCACCGCAGACGAGGAAGTAACGCAAACGTCGCAAACCCTCTTGAGTGCGGCTGTGGTGTTTATGTAGCATACTACCTTTCTGTCAGGCTCCTGCGCCTTTATCATTTCTATCATCTCAGGTTCCATTTGCTCTGCCATTGGACAGCCTGCCGATGGATTTGCAAGATATACGTTCTTGTCAGGGTTGAGCATTTTTGCCGCCTCAGCCATAAAATGCACTCCGCACATAAGTATGTTTTTGTTTGAGACCTTCTGCGCCTCAACGCTTAGCTTGTATGAATCACCCGTAATATCTGCTACCTCCACTATCTCCTTAGCCTGATAGCTGTGCGCAAGTATACAAATATCGTTTTCTTTCTTTAACTGAAGAATTTTTTCCTGTACATCCTTAATCATATCCAGATCATGCCTTTCGACCTTTGAAAAGCATATCCTCCTTTCGGTGTTTCGGCATTTGCCGAAAGATTTATACCATATTATTATAGTATGATATAGGCATTTTGTCAAGGGCATTTGTACCAGAACAAGCCATGCACTTGACAAATTCATCAACAGGGTGTATAATCAACAGTGTTGACAATCAACCGCCTTGACATTTGGAGGAATAACAATGAACGATAAAACAGCCCAGCGTTTTGGAGAAGTTTTCAGACGATTTTTTGAAACAGGATATATGGACGACCTTGCAGAGCTTTTTCAGGGCGAAAGCAAAGTGATAGTCTATCTCAGCACAGCCGAGGGCATAGTCTACCCCTCAGATATAAGCCGTGACCTTATGATATCACGTCAGCGTGTGACCTCTGTTCTCAGCACAATGGAGAAAAAAGGCTTTGTCAGCCTTGTGCGTGACCCTGAGGATAAACGCCGTGTGCAGGTGAAACTGCTCCCAAAAGGTGAAAAATCCATTGAAGAAAAGCGGCAGCGTCTTGAAAAATATTTCACCGTGTTTGTTGACGCTTTGGGAGAAGAAAATCTTCATATGCTCCTTGACAGCTCAGAAAAAGCTGTTGCGGCACTTGAACATACAATGAAAGGCAGCTCTCAGAAAGTCTGAGGTGCGGAAAGGAAACTGCTATGAACATTTATAACGAATTTAGAAAAACGGCAATAAACCGCTATAGCAAGACCGCTCTCGTGATGATGAATGACGAGGGTGAAACAAAGGAATATACATTCGGACAAACTTTGCAGCAGGCTGATGCTTTTTGCAGCCGCCTTAAAGCCATGGGCGTTGTGGCAGGGGATAGGGTCTGTATCGCCTCTGAGGGCAGACCTGAGTGGAATATCGCATTTCTCGCCTGTGCAAAGCTAAATGCCACAGCCGTCCTTCTGGATTATTCACTTCCTGCGGCAGAGCTTGTCGCACTGGTGAAAAAGTCACAGCCCGTGTGCGTTGTCGCTTCTCAAAAGGCGGCAAAGAAGCTTACAAGCGTGAAAAATATCCCAGTTCTCGATATCCAAAACCAGCTTGACAGACTTGACGGTTCAGGGAAAAATATACTCCGCCAAGGTGAAGTAGGCGATCCTGATATCGCAGTGATAATCTTTTCAAGCGGTACGACAAGGACAGCCTCAGGCATAATGCACACCCACGATTCTCAGATAAATTCCTGCAAAATGGTCTGCGAGTGCAACGGCATAACCGATAACGAACGCTATCTCGGAATACTGCCAAACAGCCATATCTACGGACTTTTTGCACAGGTCTTAGCCCCTCTCCTCACAGGCGGAACAGTGTGCTTTATTGAGTCTCTCTCCGCAAATGGTCTTTCCGCAGGCTTCCAAAACTTCAAGCCTACAGTTTTCCCGGGCGTGCCAAAGGTCTATGAGCTTTTAAAAACCCAGATAATGCAGCAGATCAACGGGGGCAAAGTATCTTCAGCACTTTTCAAGAAAATGTTTCCTGTTGCACTTCATCAGCGTAAGATCTACGGCATAAACAGCGGCAAAAAGATCTTCGCAAAGATACACAAAGCCTTGGGCGGTGAGCTTAGATTTCTCTGCTCCGCAGGCTCGCCGATGTCAAAGGATACATTTGATTTCTTCTATGGCACAGGCTTTAATATTGTGAACAACTACGGTGCGACCGAAACGAGCATACCAACTATCGGCACATATGGCAAGCACGTCTATGCTGACACCTGCGGCAAGCCATATCCTGATATAAAAGTTAAAATCGACCGCAGCGGTGAGCTTCTCATAAAGTCACCTTATATGATGATAGGCTACTATGGCGACAAAAAGTCCACAGATGAAGCTTTCAATCCTGACGGCTGGTTCAAGTCAGGCGACCTTGCAAAGTTCGATAAGCATAAAAATATTGTCATTCTCGGCAGATGCAAAGAAAATATCGTACTATCCACAGGCAAAAAAGCCGCCCCTGACGATATCGAACAGGTTTATAGGGGCATCGAGAGCGTTGACGAGCTTGTGGTCTGCGGAGTGCCTGCGAAAGAGGGAAGCTATGACGAGGTGCACGCCTTTGTGGTCTGTGCTGAGGATAAGCGTGAGCAGACGGAAGAAAAGCTAAAAGAGATAAGCTCCTCCGCAGGTCAGGCAATGAAGCTAAGCGGCATACATTTTGTGGATTCTATACCAAGAACGGCTATCGGCAAGCCAAAGCGTTATCTGCTGAAGAAAATGGTCATGGAGGATGACCTTGACAGCCTTACAAAGCAGGCGAAAAATAGTATCGACCCGTCGGATATCCCGTCAATGGTGAGAAACGCCGTGGCAAAAATAGCACACGTTCAGCCGAATGAAGTCAAGCTCAGTACAAAATTTTTGCAGGAGTTCACCATAGACTCCCTCTCAGCTATCGAGCTTGCATTGGAGATAGAGGAGTTCAGTGGTGTGCGTGTTGACGGCTGTATGGATAAGAACATGACAGTGGGCAAGCTTATCTCCCTCGTTCAAAACCCAAACCGCATAAAGCCCCAGACAGTGAAATCAATGCTCTATCCTCTGGACAAGAAAAAGATAGACTATCGTATTTACCGCTTTTACAGAAATCTTGTGACAGCCTTCTATGAGGTCAAGGTCGCAAACGAGGAAAATCTACCTGATAAGGACGGCTATATAATCTGTGCAAATCACGTTTCAAACTTCGATTTTATCTTCCTCACCCTGAATTTCAGATACGAGCGTTTTGCAAAATTCTGCTGTATGGCGAAAAAAGAGCTTTTTAACGGCAGTTTAGCCAGCCGACTTATTGTAAGAGTAGGCGGTATGGTGCCTGTTGACAGGGGCGGAAGAGTAGATGAAACAATGGCGGCTCTGCGTAAAAAGCTTGGTCAGAAATGGGGTGTGCTGGTTCACCCGGAGGGTACAAGAAGCAAAACCGGTGAAATGGGCAAGTTCAAAAGCGGTGCAGCCGTTCTTGCTATCGAAGCCAATGTACCTATAGTACCAGCCTACATCAAAGGCGGACACGAGATATTCCCGCCAGACAGAAAGCTCCCAAGGCTTTTCAACTGGAAGCGTCTTAGCAAATATAAGGTCAAAGTCGTTTACGGCGAACCGATATATCCAAACGGGGAAAGCCCTGAGGAACTTATGGCGAAAGTCCGTGATTCTGTTCTTGCCTTGAAAAACGAAGAGAACTGATTTAAAGTGAGGAGTGAGGAATGACAAATGAGGAATTAGGAATTAGGAATGAGGAATGAGGAATTAGCATAGCTGTAGTTTGAGATACTCCAAGAGGTAAGTTAATAAGAACGTTGGTGAGTTAATTGTGCGAACGCAGTTCGCAATAAAAAAATCATCGCCGCAGGCGATACCTTCATTCCTCACTCCTCATTCCTCACTCCTCACTCTTTCCGTTTGACAAGTCGCAAAATATGTAGTATAATGTATTAATACGCTGATACGGTGACGTGTTATCGTAATATTTTGTTAAGGAATGAATATTTATGACTTTTGAGGAAGTAAAAAAGGTCACGGAGATCCTGCTGGAGTTCCTGCCTAATACCCTGAAGCTTTTTGCATGGACTATCGTGCTATCCATACCTGTGGGAGTGCTTGTGACAATGCTGAAAAAATGCCGCTTCAAGCCTATCTCGTGGCTGACAAATCTCTATATACTTGTCATGCGTGGCACGCCGCTCATGCTTCAGATAATCGCTATCTACTATGCAGTGCCGCTTATTATCGCAAGCGCCGCAAAGCAGGGCAAAACAGGCGGTGTATATGACGTGCTTACCAATATAAAAAACAACGAGAACTATATGTTTATCGCCCTTGTTACGGCATTTGTCCTTAACTATGCGGCTTATTTTGCAGAGATATTCAGAGGCGGTATCGAGGCTATCCCAAAGGGTCAGTACGAAGCGGCTTCAATGCTCGGCATGACAAAAATGCAGACATTTTTTAGGATAATTCTGCCGCAGGTCACAAAGCGTGTTATCCCTGCCACATCGAATGAGGTCATCGTCCTTGTAAAGGATACCTCTCTCGCAAACGTTATCGCATTTGCTGAGATAACAATGAAGGCAAAACAGCAGATGAACCTGTATAGCTCAATAACACCGCTTTTTATCGCAGGCGCATTCTATTTTGTGCTCAACGCTATCGTGACGGTAGCATTTGCCGTTATAGAAAAGAAATTCGACTATTATAAATAAGGAGAACTCATATGGCTATTCTTGAAGTGAAAAATATTTCCAAAAGCTTTGACAGCCTTAGGGTGCTCAAAGATATTTCTTTTAACGTTGAGGTGGGCGAGGTAGTCGCAATAATAGGTCCGTCGGGCAGCGGTAAATCAACGCTTCTGCGCTGTATAAACCAGCTTGAAAAAGCAGACGGCGGAGAGATAAACGTTGACGGCGTGAATATGTTCCGAACGGAAAACGGCAAAGCGGTGTACGCTCCTTCTAAAACGCTGAGAGATATTAGGCTGAAGATCGGTTTGGTGTTCCAAAACTTCAACCTTTTTCCGCACTTTTCTGTAAATCAGAATATAATGGAAGCCCCTCTCCATGTCCTTAAACAGCCAAAAGCCGAGGCAAAAGCCAACTGTGAGGAGCTTCTGAAAAAAATGGGACTCGAAACTAAAGGCAAGTCTTATCCATGCGAGCTTTCAGGCGGTCAGCAGCAGCGTGTATCTATTGCAAGAGCATTGGCTTTGAAACCGCAGATACTTTTCTTTGACGAGCCGACCTCCGCCCTTGACCCTGAGCTTACAGGGGAGATATTAAAGGTAATAAAAGAGCTTGCCAAAGAGAAAATGACCATGGTTATCGTCACCCATGAAATGGCATTTGCCCGTGATGTGGCAAACCATGTTATCTTTATGGACGATGGCTATATCGTGGAGGAGGGTACTCCGGAGGAAGTTTTCGGTCAGACGCAAAACGAAAGAACCAAGCAGTTCTTGCAGAGATTCAATGACAGATAGGACTGACAATTGTTGTAAAAAGCAAGAAATGATAACGTTTTCTGTGATTAATGCACAAAAGAAGTGTGACAATATTGTTAGAAATTTCAACACTTTTTGGAATAAAAAACGTGAAAACCCCTTGATTTTAGGGAAAAAGTCTGCTATAATAAGACTAGAATTGAATGACAATTCATAAAACTATATTCATATGGAGGAGATTAACGATGAAAATTTCTAAGATTCTCGCTGGTATGTCAGCAGCAGCTATCGTAGCTTCTATGGCAATGATCCCAGCATCAGCAGCAGGCACAAAGCTCAACGTAAGCGATGACCTTCTTGCAATCGGCAGACAGACTCAGGATGACCTTTTCGCAATTTTCTTTAGAGGCGATGATTCTGAGGGCAACGTAGTTAAGGACGGTATCACTGATATCACAGCTGTTTACGGTGCATCTTTCACTATCAAGGTTGACAACAACGACTGGAACACAATCGGCGGCGGCGGATCCATCAACTTCAACGACACAAAGAACGGCTGGAACGCTAAGGATTGGGCTGGCGGCTCTTGGGTTGACGATGAGAAGCCAAAGGACACACTCTGCTACACAACAGACGAGGAAGGTACATACGTTCTTGAGTACAAGAGCGAGACACCTCTCTTTGACGCAGTTGACGATGAGGAAAAGGGTTATGCAGCAGTTGGTATCAACAACTGGGCAGCTGACCTTAAGGGCATCGACGTTGTAGGCGTTAAGGTTCTTGGCGCTGACGGCAATGCTATCTACGAGGCTGGTTCTAACAAGGACAAGAAGGAAGTTCAGAAGAAGCCAGTAGCTGAGGAGTCAAGCTCTAAAACTGATTCAACAGCTTCAGGCACAGATTCTAAGACTGACTCCAAGAAGGACGATTCTAAGACATCTTCTGCAGCAGCTACTTCAACAGCAGCTACATCTTCAAAGGCTGGCACAACAAGCACAGCAGCTACTTCTTCAGCAGCAGCTTCTGACAAAACAGCAGCTACAGGCGCAACAGCTGGTCTTGCACTCGCTGGCGTAGCACTTGCTGGTGCAGCTATCGTTATCTCTAAGAGAAAGTAATCTCTCACAGATAACACACTTGAATAAGTGAATTTATACAGAGCTTTCTGTCATTCGGAAGGCTCTGTTTTTTTGTTCGTTTGTGTAACCTGCACTAATTTGTAAACGATTTCTGTGCAAAACATATGAAATCATGCGCTTAAATTGTGCAAATAGTATATTGAAAATATGTGACAATTGTGTTATAATACAAAAGTAAATATAGGTCAGGCTATGTGTATAGCATGACAATTAAACGGAGGTTATTAAAATGAAAAAGTTTTTAGCTTGCGCTCTTGCACTTACACTTACAAGTGCTATGTTCGCTTCTTGCGGCAGCTCTGATGATTCTTCTTCATCAAAGGCTGAGGCAAAAACTACTACAACAACTACAGCTGCTACAACAACAGAGGCTACTACAACAACAGCTGCTCCTGAGTCAACAGCTGATTCAACAGCCGCTTCCGGCACAGAGTCTGAGGGTGAGGCTGCAAAGGATATTTCCGAAATGCCAGCTACTCTGAAGAACTATGAAGAGGCTTCTGTATATTTCAAGAAGGATATGGACGTTGCTTCTATCGTTGAACCTTTCGCTGAGAAGGATTACGAGAACGATGAGTCTCATGTAAATCTCTCTATTGAGGAACTTGCAGGTGTTCCAATGCTCAAGGTCGAGGTTCTCGATCAGGATAATGGCAACTACAAGATCCCTAAGATCAAGTTCCACATGGAGAAGTTCTTTGAGGGTCATGAAGCTGATCTTGAGAAGATCTTCACTATCAAGGCTGACGTAGTTACAAAGGCAGTTGGCGAGTTCACTGGTGACGACGGCACAAAATCACTCGTTCCTGGTAACTTCATGGGCGCATTCGTTACACAGCCTACAACAGGTGAAGGCGAAAACAGCTGGAACGACCTCTATGACTTCGGCGAGGCTGAGTGGACATCTGAGTGGGGTTCCTATGAGCTTACAATGAGACCTGGTATCAAGGACGGTGCTACATTTGTAAACTCAACTGAACCACAGTATGTTTCACTTATGAGATGGGGCATTCCAAACCAAGCTGATTTCTACATTGCTGACCTCAGATTTGAGGACGAGGACGGTAACGTTATCGCTTGCGCAAACTTTGGTAAATAATTCATTTCCATACATAAGAAAGGTGCAGATTTTCTCTGCACCTTTTTTTATGTGAATTTTACGCTTACCTCCCCTGATATCTTCAAGCTTTTTACCTTTCCGCCATTGATTTTAGCCGAAAAATCCTGCCCTTTTATCTGACCCGTGGCGGTGATTTCTCCCTTGTCATTTTTGAGATACGTCACGCCTTTCTGCGAAATAAGCTTGTCAAGCACAGCGGCGGTCATTGTTACAGCGGAGCTTTCGGGAATGTTTCCTCGGTCAGTTTCGTAGGTCAAACCCTTGTATTCAAGTCGTGCGCTTTCTCCTGAGCAGGTTATCACCATACCGCTGACAGTTTCTGGCGCAGTTATCTCACACTCCCACATATCTGCGCCCCCACGGGTGAAGCTTGCGACGTATTCCGTGCCGTCAATGGTGAATTCAGCCGGTGTCTTGTAATCCTCTGCCAGCTTTACGGGTTTGACTTCGGTGCTTTCACCGCATGAGCATAAGCCCATTACCGCCAAAATCGTGAGAAAAAATGCCTTTGTTCTTTTCATTTTGCCCTCCATTAGAAAAGACCCTCTTCATAAGAAGAAGGTCTTTGTTTTTAGTACAGCCTAGTCGGCATTTTCAAGGTCATACAAAAATCGTGGCAAAGCGTCAATAACATCTCTTGCAATGGTTCCACGCTCAGATTTTTTGTATCCTGCAAGTAGTGCCGTCGAGCCAAGTGTGAACGACCCAAGTGCCGCCGCATCGAGAGCGTTGCACCCCTGAGCTACATAGGATGAAACAATGCCTGCAAGCATATCCCCTGAGCCACCCTTTGCAAGAGCAGTTGTGCCTTCGGTGCAAAGATAAACTTTTCCACAGCCCACCGCAAAGGTGTCAGCTGACTTCGCAAGCACCATCACGCCATATTTTTCCGACAGCCTATATGCAAACCCAAGTCTGTCCGACATGACCTCGCCCACAGTCACGCCACAAAGCCTTGCAAGCTCCGCAGGGTGAGGGGTGAGGATAACTGTACTTTTCTTCTTCAACAGTACATCTATATTCGGACAAAGTGAATTTATTCCGTCAGCGTCCAAAACTATAGGTATCTCAGCATTTTCTATAAGCTCCGCCACAAGCTTCTCGGTCTGAGCCGTGTGACCAAGCCCACAGCCTATCAGCAAACAGCTTGCCTTTTTGCACTTTTTCAGTATCGTCTCCGCATTTTCAGCCACCATAAAGCCGTCCTTGTCGGTTTTCATTGCCGAGTATGTACATTCATACATACCAGCCGACAGGGAGTTGACTACGCTTTTTGCAGTGCAAAGCTCAAAAAGTCCCACGCCTGTTCGCATTGCCGCCATTGCTGAAAGCCCTGCCGCACCTATATAGCTCTCTGAGCCTGCCACGCTCACCACCTTGCCGAACGTGCCCTTGTGTCCGTCAGCAGGTCTAAAAGGCAGTGCCGCCCTTGCTTTTACCACGTCAAAAGGCGTTATAACAGGGTATAGGGTATTCTCGCAACGCTCGTCAATACCGATATCTTTTACCAGAATTTCACCGCAAAAGTCCACCGCAGGCTGTAAATAAAGACCCAGCTTGCCACGATGAAAGGTCACTGTCACGTCAGTCTTGAACGACAGCTTGTCAGCCTGACCATTCCGTGCATTTACTCCCGACGGCAGGTCGCAGGCTATCTTCATGCCTTCACATTTTTCACAAGCTCTGAACACTGGCAGGATATTTTCACGCAGGCTTCCATGAAAACCCGTTCCGAAAATGCAGTCCACAAGCACGTCAGCACCCTCGATAAAATCCAGCGCATTTTCAGCTTTCAGCACCTCTACGCTCTTATCAAGCCTAGCATACGCTGCCGAAGAAAGGTCAGTGTCAGGCTCGCCACAGCATAGGAACACCGCAGGCTTGAGGCCTTGTTCCACAAGTAAATTTGCCGCCACAAGTCCGTCACCGCCATTGTTGCCCTTGCCGATAAGAAGTACTATCTTTGAGGACGCAGTTGAGTTGCTCGCAATGACCTCCGCAAGCTGTGCCGCCGCATTGTCCATGAGCTGAGCAAGGCTCACGCCATATTTTTCAGCCTCATGCTCGCAAAATGTCATTTGCTCCACTGTCAATATCCTATCCATTTTTATCCTCCTTTTCATAAGCTATCACCACTGCCGAAGCGATATCCTTGATGTGGGAAAGTGACACCGCAAAGGTCAGCCCCCTATTTTCAGCCGCCAAAAGCGCATTCCCTGTAAGCTCCAGATAAGGACAGCCAATCTCGTCACGCAAGCATGACACCTCGTTCAAGGCGAAGCCCTCGACCCCAGTGCCTAAAGCCTTTGCGAAGCTTTCCTTAGCCGCCCAATTCGCCGCCATGGATTCGTATGGGTTTTTCTTCTGTGAAAAAAGGGTCAGCTCCTTTTCGGAGTAAACCCTTTCACAGAAACGTCGGCTCTGACAGCTTTTTTTTATGCGTTCGATCTCAATAAGATCAGTTCCGACAAATATTTTCATTTTTATTTCCTCAGTGTTCTCGGAAGCGCAGGCTTCATAAGCTCCAGCATATCATCATCAGGTGTGAAGATAACAGTTGTAAGCCCGAGATTTTTGTGGTTGAATGTTATGTAGTAGTCTGTAAGGCTATCGTCACAAGCGCAGGCAAGGACCTGTGTTGCGCCCTCTGGCACAGAGAAATTCTCGTCAGCAATGCCGAAATCTGTCGCACTGCCGCAACGGAATGTGATAAGGCGCTTTCTTGAACGCTGAGCCGTTATCTTGTCAACGTCTATTTCTCCGTTTGTGAAAATGTATTCATACTCCACATCGAGTTTTGTTGTAAGATAATAACCGCCATAAAGTGCGGCGGCGGCAAGAAAAATGCCTATTACAGAAAACTGCGTGCCGAATGGGAAAATGAAGCACAGTGCGGCAAGTGCCACGCTTGCTATCATGATGAAAATTTTCTGTATCTTATCGTTCTTTGTGGGGATCTTGCGAACTATTTGTTCTTTGAAGCTGTCCATTATTTGTCCTCCGTTTATTCAGTGCCGCTGAGAAGCTCTTTCATTACCCAGCCGCTTTTATTGTTATATTTTACATATACCCATATGTTTCCGTCGCCGTCTGTTCTCTCGCCGTAGCCGTTTATGGTCTTGCCGTCAGGTATCTTTTCTATCACGTCATATTTCTTTGACGGACCGTATCTGAGATTAAGATAAGAGGTGTCTGACTTTACAAGAAATGGGATAGAATCAGGGTATTTCACATCATCGCCCAAAGGGAAAAGTGCGTCCTTTTTGAACTTTGTGGTGGTGGTCTTTTTAGTCGCCTTTGTTTCGGCAGATGTTGTGGTTGTTGTGGTGGTCGTTCTCTTTGTTGCCGTTGCGATTATGTCAGGGTCGTAGCCCTCGTCAATGCTCACGTCAGGGTTTTCAAGTGTGCCTGCCGTCACAGAAGTGGTGGTGGTGTAGCCCTCGTAATCCTCATCGTCCTCGTCATAATCGTCACCCATTGTGGCGGTCTTTGTGGTCTCTATAACTCTCTGGGCGGCAGTACCCGTGGTGGTCTCCGTTTCGGAGGAGCTTTCTGGAAGCATTGCCCCACATGACGCAAGCCCGAAAACCGTAGAACAAGCCAGCACAGCCGCAAGCAGTTTTGATCTCATTTTTTATATCCTCTTTTCAGAATTTACACAATTTTATTTTAAGCCAAGAAGTCTTTCTGCGTTGCCACCGAGAATTTTATCTTTGTTATCCTCGGAAATGTTCAAGCGCAGTATCTTTTCTTTTATAAGGTAGGAACTGTCCCAAGGGCAGTCGCTTGCAAAAAGTATCCTGTCAGCCCCATGCTTTTCAACGATAGCCTGCATAAGCTCGTCAGGACACATACTTGTGAAAGCGGTGTCAAAATAAACTTCACCGTCAACTCCTGCCAAAACGTCACGCACCTGCTCCCACATCATGTTTGCACCAAGATGTGCAAGAATGACCTTGAGCTTAGGGTGCTTTTTTATCATGTTCAGCGCCCTCTCAGGTGTGGAGTGGATAAGGTCAGGGGAAACGCAGTCATAGCCCGAATGGAATATAACAGGCAGGTCGGCTCTTTCAATGGCGTCATATATCTTGTCCATGCGCTCATCATCTATCATAAAGCCCTGATAATCAGGGTGAAGCTTTATGCCGTGAAGTCCAAGCTCCTTTATGTGGGCTATCTCCTGCTCATAGTCCTCAGCGTCAGGGTGTATTCCACCGAAGCTTATAAATCTTCCGCCGTCCTGTTGGGCACACCAATCGTTTATAACTCTCTGCTGAGCAGGCTTTGTCGCCACTGATAACAGCACGCCCTTGTCAATGCCCCATTCGTCAAAACGCTGTATAGTTTCCTCCGCAGTGCCTCTTGTGAAAGGGGTTATGCCGCTTTGAGCCTGAAGCTTTTCAACAGCCTTTTCCGCTACCTTTGGATTAAAGGCGTGAACGTGAAAATCAATTACCATTTAAAACATCTCTTTCTGAAAATACTTTTCCATATGGTATTATACCACAAATTCAAGCCTCTTTCAACGAATATCGGCAATTTTCACAGTATTTTCATCTAGAGCTATTCCCAGCTTTTCCACACCTCGGGGCAGAAGCCTACTGTGGCTTTCTTGCCGTTTCTTACGATAGGTGCGGCAAAAAGCTCGGGATAGTCAAGAAGCTTTTCTATCTTTTCCTCGGTGCTTCCAAGATATTTTATGAGCATTGCCTGCTCTCCCTTTGCCTTTGGGTCGATAAGCTTGTCGATGTCGCCGACAGCCGCAAGCACTGAGTTAAGCTCGCCCTTGCTAAGCCCCTTTGTAGGCAGGTCAACAGATTGGAACTTTATTCCACGCTCTTTGAAATAACGTTCGGCCTTTTTGGTGTCAAAGGATTTTGACTTGCCGAATATCTGTATGTTCATGGGATTATCTCTCCGTTTCTGCATTCAAGAATGATAGTAAAAGGACCGTCATTGAGCAGTGAAACTTTCATGTCTGCACCGAAAACGCCCTTTTCTACCTTGCCTGTAATTTTTTCACCGCAGACCTTGCAGAAGTATTCATAAAGTCTGTTGGCTTCATCAGGCTTGCCTGCATAGATAAATGACGGGCGGTTGCCGTGGTGACAATCTGCATAAAGGGTGAACTGTGAAACGCAAAGAATATCTCCGCCAACATCATTTATAGAAAGATTTGTCTTGTCATTCTCGTCAGCGAAAATGCGAAGCTTTGATATCTTGTCTGCAAGCTTGTCGCAGTCAGTCTCAGTGTCCTCCTGACCTACTCCGAAAAGTATCAGAAAGCCCTTTTCTATCTCGCCTGTGACCTTGCCCTCGACCTCAACTTTTGCACTTGTGACCCTCTGTATTACCGCTCTCATCAGCCCACCTCCACGGTGTAGCTGTAGGTGTAAACGGCATCAGGTGCAAGCTTGATAGCGTGAGGCTTGTTTTCGATATCCTCGAAAGCGTCGTCCTCGTAAACGGGCACGCTAGTCCAAGGCTCAAGGCAGATAAACTGAGCGTTAGGGTCGCCCGTGGAAGTCCATACGGCAATGCAGTCAGAATGTGGGAATGACAGCTTTACGAAACCGCCGTCAGACTTTTTCAGGGTGATAGCCTTTGAAACAGGGTGGTCTTTCATGATAACGTCATAGTCGAAAAGCTCTCTTGTTAGAGTGATAGTCTTTTCACCGTCAAGGATAGTCCTCTCGCCGTTTGGGATAGGCTGAACTATATGCTCGTTTTTCTCGTACTCAACTGTGCATTTGCCACCTTGGATATCGCAGATAAAAGCAGGGTGACCGCCGAGATAGAAGTACATAGCCTTTTCATCAGTGTTTTTTACTGTGTTTGTGACGGTGACTTTTGAACCTTTTATGGAGTAGGTGACTTCAAGCTCAAAGTGATATGGGTATTGAGCAAGTGTCACGTCATTGTCTTTGAGGGTAAAGCTCAGTGAATTTTTTGTGCTGCCTGAGAAAGCAAATTCGCTGTCACGGGCGAAGCCGTGGTTTGCAGCCATGTGATATTCCTGACCGCCTGCCTTGTAGGTGCGGTCTTTAGGGGAGCATATGAACGGGAAGAGGATAGGAGCGTAGCGTTTCCAAGCGTCACCACATTGCCAGAGATATTCTTTGCCGTCCAGTTTGATAGAGTGAAGCTCAGCACCGAAAGTGTCGGCTGAGACAGAGAGTTTATCATTTTTTATTTCATAAAGCATAGATCAGACCTCCGAGAGAAAAATTTTATACCTTATTATTATAGCACATTGTTTGGGAGATGTCAAAACCAAGTGAGCAGTGAGGTTTTGAGGTCGGCTGGGTATGGGCGAAAACGTTTGAAAAAATTTAAAAGTCTGTTGAAAATTCTGTTCTGATATCAATATTTTAACAGTTAAATTTTATGACTTTGATACAGAATAACTAAAATATTTTCAATTGTTTGTGTAAGCTGACAAAACTTGTGATGACTATTGACTTTAATTTGGAGATAGTCTATAATAAAATGGTAAGATTATTTAATTGTGCAGTGCTTTTTGTTCACAGCTTCAGACTGCACTGAGGAGAAATGACTATGAATATTAAAGACGCAAAACAACAGATACTTAATGCAATACAAGCCTATCTCATTAAAGACGAATTTGGCGATTACCGAATTAGCATAGAACATCAGAGACCTGTGTTCCTGCTTGGCGCACCTGGTATCGGTAAGACCGCTATCATGGAGCAGATAGCTCAGGAAACCGGCGTAAACCTTGTTACCTACTCGATGTCCCACCACACAAGAGAGTCTGCCCTCGGTCTTCCTGTTATTGTACATAGAAACTACACCGGTGCTGACGTGCAGATATCCGAGTACACGATGAGTGAGATCGTGGCTACTCTTTATGACACTATCGAAGCCACTGGCATTAAAGAGGGTATTCTCTTTCTCGATGAGATCAACTGCGTTTCCGAGTCCCTTGCTCCTGCAATGCTCCAGTTTTTGCAGTATAAGGTTTTCGGACTTCATCAGGTTCCGGCAGGTTGGGTAGTTGTTACGGCAGGTAACCCGCCTGAGTTCAACAAGTCTGTTTCTGAGTTCGATATCGTTACTCTCGACCGTGTTAAGAGAGTCGAGTGTCAGCCTGATTTTGGCGTTTGGAAGGAATATGCTTACTATGCAGGCGTTCACCCTGCTATCATATCATATCTTGAGCTTCACCCTGACCACTATTATATGGTAGACGCAAGCGATAAGAACAACTACCGCTTTGTTACTGCCCGTGGCTGGGAGGACCTTTCTGAAATGATGCAGCTTTATGAGGAGAGCGGTATCCTTGTTGACCACGCTCTGGCTGCTCAGTATGTACAGAACCCAGAGTTCTCAAAGGGCTTTGCGGAATATTATGACAGATTCAACTACTATCGTGAGAAATATGACGTTGACGCTATCCTCGAGGGCGGCATAACTGCTCAGAACATTGCTGACGCAAGAGCGGCAGGCACTGAGGAGGCTGTGGCTCTTATGAATCTGCTTATGGACGGCATCACATACACGATGAGAAGCTGTATCCAAATGGAGAAGATGATAAGACTTATCCACCCGAGAATGGAAGATATCCTTGTGAAGATAAACAATGGTCTTTCATGCCGTCAGATAATCAGTGAACACATCATGGACTGCAACAAGAGCCTTGACAAGGCGGTAAGAGCAAGAAACATCTCGCCGTCAAACAAGAAGATACAGCACTGGATTCTTCACAATCTTGAAGCTTATCTTGATAAGTGTACGAACGAGGGAAGAGATAACAAAAACCGCTGTACTGTTATTTTGCAGAACTCCTTCAACAATCTGCTCCATGGCGCAAACAACGTTACACAGCAGTCTATGAATGGTCTGAAATATGCTTTTGACTTCCTTGAGAATGCTTATGGCGCTGACAGCAATGTTATGAAGAAGTTTATCGAGGAGCTGAAAGTAAATTGCCACACCACAAACTTCATCAAGAAGTACGGCTCAGAGCAGTTCTACAGACTTGCAGGTGAGCCTGTTCAGCAGCCTACCTACAACAATCTCTATGACCTTAATCTTACTGATTGCCTTTTAGAGCAGGAATAAGCATAGATACAAAATGAATATCACACGGGCGAACACTGTTCTCCTCTACAATGTTTTACTACAGAGTGGGGGTGACGGACGTTCGCCCGTTTTGGTTTTTAAATGGCTTTTGAGCTGAACGCATACATATTTGTTAATATAAAAAGCTTGTAATTTGCGAAAAAGTGTGATATAATAACTAAGAATGTACAAACGAGAATCAGTGAGGTTTTTACTATGGGCAAGATTTATGATTTAGGCATAGACGTAGGTTCGACCACGGTCAAGACGGTAATTCTTGACGATGGCGAGTTTATTTATAACAAATATGAAAGACACTTTTCAAAGGTCAGGGAAACGGTGGCTGAGCAGCTGCGTGCTATCAGAGAGCTTTATCCTGAGGACAAGTTCAGGATAGCCATAACAGGCTCGGCAGGTCTTGGCATCGCTGAGGCAAGCGGTATCTCTTTCGTGCAGGAGGTCTTTTCTGCTTTTATCGCTGTAAACAAGAAGTATCCAAAGGCTGACGTTGTGGTTGAACTTGGCGGTGAGGACGCTAAGATAATCTTCCTCACAGGGGGCGTTGAACAGCGTATGAACGGCTCTTGCGCAGGCGGAACAGGTGCTTTTATCGACCAGATGGCAGGACTTTTGGGCGTTACCCCTGACGAGATGAACGACCTTGCTCTTAAGGCTGAAAAGACTTATCCTATCGCTTCAAGATGTGGTGTTTTCGCAAAGTCTGATATTCAGCCGCTTCTTAATCAGGGCGCAAGAAAAGAGGACATATCTGCGTCTATCTTTCAGGCTGTTGTTGACCAGACAGTTTCGGGTCTGGCACAGGGCAGAAAGATCGGCGGTCAGGTGCTTTTCCTTGGCGGTCCGCTTACATATCTCAGTGCACTGAGAAAGGCATTCAGAACTACTTTGAACCTTGACGAGGAACACGCTATACTTCCTGAAAATTCTTCATGCTATATGGCTTTCGGTGCGGCACTTCATGCTGACACGCTGGCGGAGGAAATGACTATAGACGAAGCCCTTGACAAGATAGTGAACGCAAAGGCTACTGACAATATCGTGGTAGGCAAGCCACTGTTTGCAAGCCGTGAGGAATATAATGCTTTCGTGGAAAGACACAAGAAGTCTGACCTTAAATATGAAGACATCAGAACTTACAAGGGCGACGCTTATCTTGGCATAGACGCAGGTTCGACAACCACAAAGCTTGTGCTTATCACACCTGACGGAAAGCTTCTTTATCAGCACTACTGCTCAAACAAGGGTCAGCCGCTGGATATAATCGCTTCAAAACTGGAGGAGATATACAATCTTGCTACCCCTGAGCTTAACATAAAGGCTTCTGCGGTAACAGGCTACGGTGAGGATCTTATAAAGGCAGGTCTGGGAGTTGACTATGGTATAGTTGAAACTGTTGCGCACTATAAGGCGGCGGCTTATTTCTGTCCCGACGTTGATTTTATTATTGATATCGGCGGACAGGATATAAAGTGCTTTAAGATAAAAAACAATGCTATCGACAGCATTATGCTCAACGAGGCTTGTTCATCAGGCTGTGGCTCGTTCATTCAGACTTTTGCAGGTGCAATGGGATATGACATTGCAGAGTTTGCAAGGCTCGGCCTGTTTGCAAAAGCACCTGTGGAGCTTGGCTCAAGATGTACAGTGTTCATGAACTCATCTGTAAAGCAGGCGCAAAAGGACGGAGCTTCCGTTGAGGATATCTCTGCAGGACTTTCTTCGTCTATCATCAAGAACGCAGTCTACAAGGTAATAAGAGCCAAGTCTATTGACGAGCTTGGCAAGAATATAGTCGTTCAGGGCGGAACGTTCCTTAACGACGCTGTACTCAGGTCATTTGAAATGGAGCTTGGCAGAAACGTTATAAGACCTGCCATTGCGGGACTTATGGGTGCGTTCGGCTGTGCGCTTTTCGCAAAAGAAAAATCTCAGGGCAGGGACGGCAAGTCAGGCGTTCTTACAAAGGCTCAACTTGAAGAATTTGCTTACAATTCAAGAGCCGTTCAGTGCGGAGGCTGTGGTGCGCACTGTAACCTTACTATAATAAAATTTAATGACGGCAGAAGGTTTACTTCCGGAAACCGCTGTGAAAAGGGTGCAGGCATAAAGATAACCGACAGAACGGAAAACATGATAGAGTATAAGTATAACAAGATACTCTCTTATGCTGACAACAAGCCTGCAAAACCTATTGCAAAGGTGGGACTGCCGCTGGCACTGTCTTATTATGACCTTATGCCGTTTTTCTCAACACTGCTCACAAGCCTTGGTTTTGAGGTGGTGCTGTCTGAGGAGTCAACGAGAGATACATATTACAAGGGTCAGCAAACTATTCCGTCTGATACGGTATGTTATCCTGCAAAGCTTTGTCACGGCCATATAGAGAGCCTCCTTGACAAGGGCGTGGACTTTATATTCTATCCTTGCATGAGCTACAATGCTGACGAGGGTCAGTCGGATAACCACTACAACTGTCCTGTTGTCGCTTATTATCCTGAGCTTCTTAAAGCTAACAATGACAAGCTGAATGATGATAATTTTATCATGCCTTATCTTGACATAAACATCAAAAAGCACGTTGCAAAGGCAATGGCAAGAGCGCTTTCAAAGTATAACATCACTGCAAAGCAGGTGCTTGGAGTGCTTAACAAGGCTTATTCTGAGCAGGTGAGATACCATAGGGATATTGAGGCTAAGGCGCAGGAGATAATCGCTGAGGCAAGGGCGAAGGGTCAGAAAATAATCGTTCTGGCAGGCAGACCTTACCACATCGATCCTGAGATAAACCACGGCATACACAAGCTTATCGCTTCTCTTGGCTTTGCTGTTATTACCGAGGACAGCGTGGCGATGAAAGTGGATACACCTCCACTTGACGTACTCAATCAGTGGACTTATCACTCAAGGCTTTACAGAGCGGCAGAGTATGTATGCGAGAATGATGATATGCAGCTCGTTCAGCTTGTATCCTTTGGCTGTGGTATCGACGCTGTTACAACAGACGAGGTAAGAGCGATACTTGAAGAAAAGGGCAAGCTTTACACTCAGCTAAAGATAGACGAGATAACGAATCTCGGTGCGGCTAAGATAAGACTCAGGTCTTTGGCGGCGGCACTGGAGGAAAAAGAAGCCAGCGCAAATGCTGAGAAGAAAATGGACAAGGAGGCAATGTAATGGCTGAAAAAGAGATAAAACACGCAGGCTCGGACAGAGTGAAAAGGTCTTATTTTGACAAGTCAAGACGTGAGGAATACACTATACTTATACCTGATATGCTTCCTATACACTTCAAGCTTATCATGGCGATATACAAAAAATACGGCTATAACATGGAGCTTTTGCAAAACTGCTCACGAAACGTTATAGACGAGGGACTTAAAAACACACATAATGACGCCTGCTATCCTGCGCTTCTTGTTATCGGACAGTTTATGGACGCTCTCAAAAGCGGCAAGTACGACCTTGAACACACGGCTCTGCTTATGTCGCAGACGGGCGGCGGCTGTCGTGCTTCAAACTATATCCACCTTATAAGAAAGGCGCTGTCAACGCAGTTTCCTGAAGTGCCTGTTCTGTCGCTGAATTTCAGCGGACTTGAAAAGGACGCTTCTATAGATATCACCCCTGCCATTGCAATGAAGCTTATTTATGCTGTGCTTTACGGCGATATGCTCATGCTTTTGTACAATCAGTGCAAGCCTTACGAGATAGAGAAAAATTCTACGGACGAGCTTTTGGCAAGGTGGCAGCACAGGCTTGGAAAGCTGTTTGCTACCCCGAGCAGATATATGCACACAAAGAGCATTTACAATGCTATGCTCAAAGACTTTGCGGCACTGCCGAGGACAAAGGAGAAGAAGCCTAAGGTCGGTATTGTGGGAGAGATATATGTAAAGTATTCGCCTCTGGCAAACAATCACCTTAACGATTTTCTGCTGTCTGAGGGCTGTGAGCCTAACGTGCCTGGACTGTTGGACTTCGTGCTTTACTGTGCGTCTGACGCTATCAATGACGAGAAGCTTTATGACAAGAAAACCAGCCGCACTCTTATGTACGGCATTGGTTATGACGTGCTTTACAAGTTCCAGAAGCAGCAGATAAAGATCATCAACGAGCAGGGCATTTTCCAGCCGCCTCATGATTTTGAACACCTTAGAAAGTGTGCTGATAAGTACATCAGTCAGGGTGTTAAAATGGGCGAGGGCTGGCTTATCACTGCTGAAATGGCAGCTCTTGCAGAAACAGGTACAAAGAACATAATCTGCACTCAGCCATTCGGCTGTCTGCCTAACCATATTGTTGCAAAGGGTATGTCAAGAACTATCAAGCAGGCTTATCCGGACGCAAATATAGTCGCTATCGACTATGACCCTGGTGCGACAAAGGTCAATCAGGAGAACCGTATCAAGCTTATGCTTGCTAATGCGGTCATGGATTAATAGAGAACAGAAAGATAAAACCCCCTTGGAGCGTGGCTCGGAGGGGGTTGTTTTGTGCAAAAAGCAGGCTTAATAATTGTAGCTTTTCTGTTCATGTATCTGTTCGGGTGCGATAAAGCTCAGGGCTTTAAGTTTCTCGGTGACTTTATCCGCCTCGGCTTTTGATACGTTGAAATCAAAGTCGATATAGTCGATATCATCGTTGTTATATATATCGTCTGTATCGTAAGTCCTTATTATTATGCTTACTATATTTACTTGGTTCTGTGTTCTTTTAAAGTGGTGTATATAGTCGCTGATACTCTTTTTGCGGCTGTCAAAGGCGCTGTTGTAGATATCTATTATCTGCATGGTCTCGTCTTTTGTGAGGGTGTTTTTGTCCTGCGGATTTTGGTGGCTTGAAATATAGGAAGCTGTTATGTCATCTGTTGTTGTGTTCAACGCCCACACATGATTGTATTCAGTAAGCTTTGCTTCATCTATCTTGCCTGTAAAGCCATTGCAGAAGTATGCCAGAATGTTCACTCCGAAAATGATTACCATATACACTGCGAAAATGCCTACCCATTTCACAAAGCGGATTATTGTAAGCTTGCTGTTTGATGATAGTATTCTCACAAGGAGATAGCCCAAGAGAAGTGCAGGAAGAAGTATCAGGTTGCTTGTGTCGGAGAGGACGTAAGTCGTTACAGTGACTACGGCTAGGATAAGTATAATTTCACGATAGGCACTGAATATGAACGGCTTGCCCGTGTCCTTGCCGTCACGCTTTTTGTAGAGGAAATACAAAAGTGTGATAAGCAGAGCTGAGAAAATTGTGCTTCCAATGAGAAGAAGCAGGACTTTTGTGGAGTAGCCAAATTCCATAAGCTTGGCGGAAATGGCGCTCCATGCAGGACAATAGGTAACGAAATTTTCAATATCGTATGGGTACTGAACTGTAAATGGACTAATTGTGGAATAGTATATGCAAGCAGGGAGAGCCGCTTCGCAGACTGTTATTATCACCGCTGTGTATATCATTTCTGCAAGCCTGCCACAGCATATCATACACAAAAGCACCGCAAGTATCACGAAAAGGCTCGTGGCAAGTTCTGTGAACATCAGCACTGCGGAATATCTTGCTACCATGTACAAGGTGATATCCGTTGTGAGGAATATGGCGATAAACTGAATGATGTTCCAGAATATGACCGGCAGGATATGCAGTTTCAGCAGGGTGAGAAGCTTTGAGAAGAAGCGTTCTTTTGCACTGGCTGGGAGAGAATACGCAAGGTCTGCGTGTGGCTTGCTGTAAAGCTCATGGAAAAGGGTAAAAACTGTAAATACTGCACACAACGCTATCGCCACAGAGCCTGCCTGGGCAAGACCATAGCCTGTGTAACTGTTCGTCACGCTCTCACTGTAGTAGGTGATGAACTTCCGCATGGACATCTGCATGATGAAGTTTATGAACAGCACAAGGTTTGTGATGATGAAAAGCAGTTTGTTTACTCTGAAGTCACGGCGTGAGGTCTTTATTATTCTATTCTTCACTGACAGCATATCCACGCACCTCCATTTCGTAAATGAAAATCTCTTCAAGTGTGAGAGGGACAAGCTCCAGAACGGCAGGGGAGAGAGCAGAAAGCTTTGCGGTGATATCCGCTTTTTCGCCCTTTGCCACAACGGTGGAAACTCTTCCGAGTTTTTTGAAACTGAGCACTTCGACGCCTGCGTTTTCTATGGCGGAGCGGTCAAGCTCGCCCTCAGGCAAGGCTATCTGCACCTTTTCAAAGCCCTCTCTTACATCATCGATATCCTTGGCAAAAATGACTTCGCCTTTGTGCAGGAGCATTGCTTTGTCGCAAAGCTCGCCTATCTCGGTGATGTTGTGTGAGGACACCACAAGGGTCGCACCACGGTCGAAAATATCGTCAACTATCATTGTGCGGATAAGCTTTCGCATGGCAGGGTCAAGGCCGTCAAAAGCCTCGTCAAGGAGGATATACTTTGTTCGGCAGGCAAGTGCAGCCACAACGATAGCCTGTCTTTTCATGCCCTTTGAAAACTGGGACAGCGGTTTCTTCCGTGGCAGGTCAAGCTTTGAGATAAGGTCATCGAACACCTTGTCGTCAAAGGTCGGGTAGCTGCTTTGGTAAAAGCTTTTCAGGTCATTCACTGTCAGTCTTGAAAACTGCACCGTTTCGTCGCTCACAAAGAAGATGTTCTCTTTAGCCTGCGGCCGGTCATAGACCTCTGTTTTGTCAATGGTGACGCTGCCGCTGTCGGGGCGGTAGATCCCGCTTATAACACGCAGCAGGGTGGATTTGCCTGCTCCGTTCGAGCCTACAAAGCCGTATATGCAGCCCTCGGGGATATCCAGGGTGACGGCTTTCAGTGCCTCGTGATCTTCGTCTGCGTTTTTGAATGTAAGTGACAGGTCTTTTATTTCTATCATTCTTTGTCACTCCTTTCTTTCTGTTCCTCCGCCAGTTCTTCAAGGACGGAGGTAAGCGATCCAAGGCTTATGCCTGCCTGCATTGCGGCGGCGGCATGGAGCTTAAATTCTTCCAGCAATTTTTTCTCTATAGAGCCTTTCTGCTTTGCCACAAAACAGCCTTTTCCTGCTACGGAATATATTATCTCGTCATGCTCAAGTCTGCTATAGGCTTTGGCGACTGTGTTTGGATTCAGACCCAGTTCCTTTGCCAACATTCTTGAGCTTGGTAGCTTATCGTTTTCTTTCAGCACGCCTTTTGATATAAGGCTTGAGAACTGGCTGCATATCTGTTCGTAGATAGGTGCTCTTCCTGTAAGATCAAGCGTTATCACCTTGAATACCTCCTTTCGATTTTGTTGTTTCGTTTCATTTGTTCTGCTGTACTAACTGTATTATCTGTTGTAGTACACTTAGAGTATACAACTATAAGTCTGATTTGTCAAGGAGCGTGGATATTTTTCAGTACTTATCACAATACTGCGTCGTTTTGATAGTTGGAAATGTACAAAAGTTCAGGCTTTGGGGAGAGAAATATTATTAAAATGTAAAAAATGTGTTTAAAGGGCTTTGGGACTATTGACAGGGATGAAAAATGGTGCTATACTTTAATACATAAAAGCTTAAAAGCATAAAATCTTTAAAGCGATGAACTTATACAGACATGGTAAGGGTCTGCTTTTGGAAAGGAAGTAATCACAATGGCAAATCAGGCAAAGACAATAAATCAGAAAGGTGACCTTATGTCATATCGTCCTGATATAAAGCTTCTGGACGCAACTATCCGTGACGGAGGACTTGTAAATAATTTTGGATTTTCAGACGAGTTTGTAAAAGAACTCTATAAAACTAACATAAAATCAGGCGTTGAATACATGGAGTTCGGCTACAAGGCTTCTAAGGAGCTTTTTGACGTCAAGGTGTTCGGTAAGTGGAAGTTCTGTGATGAGGAAGATATCAGAGCTATCGTGGGCGAGAATGACAGCCCTCTGAAGCTTTCTGTTATGGCTGACGTTGGCAGATGTGATTTCAAGAAGGATATCCTGCCAAAGAGCGAGAGCGTTATCGACATGATAAGGATCGCAACGTACACTCATCAGATGCCTGGTGCGCTGGAGATGATAAACTACTGCCACGATATGGGCTATGAAACTACTATCAACATCATGGCTGTTTCTGCAAGCCGTGAGGACGATATCGCACAGGCTCTTGACCTTGTGGCAAAAAGCCCTGTTGACGTTATCTATCTTGTTGACAGCTACGGCTCTCTTTTCCCTGAGCAGGTGAGAAGACTCACGGCTCAGTATTGCGAGGTGGCTGAGGCAAGTGGCAAAAAGGTGGGCGTTCATATGCACAACAATCAGCAGCTCGCTTTTGCAAACACTATCGAGAGCATTTCTCACGGTGCAAGCTTTGCTGACGCTACAATGAGCGGAATGGGCAGAGGTGCAGGAAACTGCTTCATGGAGCAGATGCTCAGCTTCCTGAGAAACCCTAACTACAAGCTTACTCCTACACTGAAATTTGTTGAAAAGTACGTTGCTGAGGAGAGGGCAAAGGGTTCACAGTGGGGCTATGACGTGCCTTATATGCTCACAGGTGCGCTCAACCGCCACCCTCGTGCGGCTATCGCATTCCTGAAGGATAACAGAACAGATTACAACGAATTGTATATGGATCTTCTTAACGAGTTGTCATAAAATCATTCTTCATATAAACGGCGTTTCCATAGTGATGTGGGACGTCGTTTTTGTGTTGCAAAATTTTTTATCTTATGTTATAATTATTTTGCGTTTTCATAAAACCTTTTGGCGGACATCTCGTCATTATAGGTGAAAGGACTTTCAATGAAGTATATTGTATAGGGGGGCGGAAAATGGAAGACAGCAAGATAATCGAGCTTTATGAAAGCAGAGATCAGCAGGCTATTTCACAATCGGATATGAAATACGGCGGATACTGTTATTCTGTGGGCTACAATATTCTTGGAGTCAGGGAGGACACGGAGGAGTGCGTGAACGAAACTTGGCTCAGGGCATGGAACTCCATTCCGCCACAGAAACCCAGAATGCTGTCGGCATTTTTCGGGCGGATAACAAGAAATATCGCATTTGACAGATATCGTGCGTCAAAGGCCGCAAAGCGTGGTAAGGGTGAGATAGCGGCGGTCCTGGAGGAGCTTGACGAGTGCATACCTGACAATGACACCACCGAGAGTCTTTGCGACGGCAGACATCTTGAGGGGCTTATAAACGAATTTCTTGGTGAGTTGCAGGAGAGAGACAGAAATATATTTCTCCAGCGATATTGGTTTGCAGTACCTATAAAAGAGATATCAAAAAAGTATGCTATGAACCTGAACACAGTTAAGGCGAGCCTTTTCAGAAGCAGAAATAAGTTAAAGGCTTTGCTTGAAAAGGAGGGAGTTCTTTTATGAAAACAACAGGAGAGGATATTTTCAAAGCTTTGGAAAATGCTGACGAGCATTTTATCGAGGAGTGTCGGCAGAGCGGAAGCGGAGTAAAGATAAAAACCGTGTGGAAAAAGTGGGTGGCTGTGGCGGCCTGTGGTGTTATCGCTGCGGCGACGGGTGTTATGATGTTTGCAGGCAGGTCGGACAAAGATATAAAGGCAAAGTCTGCGGCTGACCAGCAGATGGCAGACGAGGAAGCAACAGTGTCATATAGAGTTCCTTGGGACGAATATGCAATGAATGCAAAATATGAGACGTTTGAATATAACGATGTGGAATATGTTTCAATGGGACATGTTGATAAGTCTTTTCTTGACAGCAAGCTCACCACCATGACTCTTGAAACGGAAAACTATGAGACAAACAAAAAGGAAACAACAAAAGCGGATATTTATTCAATAAAGGACTTGTCACCAAGCGTTTATCTGGCGGTGGTCTTTGATGACGGCTCTGTGGCGTGGTATGATGATTGGAAATACTCACCTGATTACAAAGTCGATATGACCCTTGATGACATAATAAATGACGTAAGTCTTGAAAAAACGGCTCATGTGGACTATGCTTACAATGATGCAGGAATGGGCGGGCTCAGAAAGTATACTAATATTGACCTCTCAAATCTGCTTGACCTGTTAAAGGACGATAATGGTTCATACAATGCGGTCTATGAGGGAGATGCTTATGAGAGCGACCCTGATATTAATTTGTCGGTAACAAATGATGATGAATATTACATTGAGGGCGGAATAACAATAAGTTTCTATGTAGAAAGACTTGACGTCAACGGTACGGCTTATTTTACTGCTAACGGAGATCTGTATGTTCAGCTTTTTGCAGGAGATATATTAAAATTTGATATAGGCGGTGAAAAGGCAGAAAAGCTTGAAAACTGGCTCAATGAGAACTGCGAATACACTGACGAAAAGAAAAACGCTGAGGTCGCTGGCGATGTTGACCCTAGTGAGAAAGCAGTGACTTCTGTCGCCAAGGACGATTCTGATATGGCCGACGAAGTTGATATTGGATATATCGACTATTTTGAGGACGTTGGGGACAATACCTTTACAACAAAGGACGGCAGGCTCACGGCGAAATACTCCTATGAGGTAAGCGGAGGCGAGTTCATAAGCCATATTACCTACACAAACAACTGGGACAAAGACATGGTGCTTGACTTCACGACTGACCAGTATATCACCACAGAGGACAGTAAGGGCAATTCCACGAGCTATGGCGAAAATGGCGACAGAAACACCATGAACACTTTGCTCAAAGCCGGAGAGAGCTACACGTATGACAACAAGACGGATATTGGTGCCGACTACGTGAAAGGCACGGCAAAGATAACGCTTATCGCAAACACTGCAAGCGATAAAAACTGCAATGGAGTAAACTATGTGACGCTAAAAGATATAGAGATAGATTTTCAGTAATGAAATAGTTTAATGTATAGTGGAGAACTGAGTTTTTTTCGATAAAAGATAAAAGCCTGTCGTATCAAATCGATACGGCAGGCTTGTTTTATTTGTGTTTGTAGACCACACGCTCTTTTACGTCTATCTGCTTGTAGGATATTTTGAAGCCTATCCATGTGGCAAACGGATAGAGTAGTGGGAATATGGCGGTCATGATGAAAACAAATGGGGACATATCTTTTACGTCGGCAGAGTGGGCAGCCCAGTCTATAAGAGGATAGAAGCAGGCGTCAAGAAGCTTGTAGGCAGGCATGAAGTTGAACGAGCCGCTGAATTTTGATATCATCAGCAGTATCATTGTGATATAGCATGGTATGCTTGCAATAAGGCCAAGTGTGAAGCCATAGTCAGGGCAATCCTTTTCACCGTGGAATGTGACCTTATTTCTGGCTTCCTCTCCCTGTTTCAGACCAAAGTCAGCCATAAGGCAGACAACTGTAAGAAGTCCTGTAAGACCGAAAATTATATTTGCCAATGCACCGAAAGGCTTTGCAACTGCGATAAAAAAGAGAAATACGAAAATTCCGAAGAACTCTGTTTCCACCCATTTCAGCAGTGCGGTGAGTATAGCTTTTTGTTTGTTGTATTTTTCCATTTTAATACTCCCGATAAAAATAGTATAAGATGATTATACCACGTTATCGTGATATTTTCAACTGTTATGCAGATTTTTCATCTGATAATCACAAAAGCTTCGGGCAGGATAATAACATAAAAAGGAGAGTGATAGACATGAAAAAGCGTGACAAGAGCCGTTTCCCACAGGCGACAGACGGCACAAAGGTATACAAGCCCCATGATGTTATCTCGGCAGGTCAGGAATATGTTGTGACGGACAATTACACTGCGCCAAACGGCAGAGTATACAATCGTCAGGAGCAGAATGCAGGCTGGGCGAGAAAATGGGTAGACGAGAACGAAAAGTAGCCGTTGAAAAACCTCCGCAGGTGTGATATAATTACAGTATATCATGATCTGCGGGGGGTATTTTTATGAAAAAGACAGCATTGGTAACAGGTGGCTCCGGTGGGATAGGTTCGGAGATATGCAGGGCGCTTGCTGAAGACGGCTGGCAGGTGGCTGTATGCTACAAGAATGGCAGGGCGGCGGCGGAAGCTTTGGTATCTGAGCTTAAAGAGCGTGGCTTATGTGCAGAGGTTTTTTACTGCGACATTGGCGACAAGGACTGTATAGATAAATGCGTGGCGGAAGTCAGGGACAGTTTGGGCTTTGTTACGCTTCTTGTAAACAACGCAGGCACAGCAGACATAGAGCTTTTCACTGACATGACTGACGAGAAGCTATGGGAGATGATGAACGTGAATCTTCTTGGCGCAATGCGTATGAGCAGGGCGGTGCTTCCCGGGATGATAAGAGAACACAGCGGAAATGTGATAAATATAACCTCAGTATGGGGCGAAAAGGGAGCTTCCTGCGAGGTTGCGTACTCGGCGGCAAAGGCTGGGCTTATAGGATTTACGAAGGCGTTGGCGAGGGAAGTTGCCATAAGCGGCATAAGGGTGAACTGCGTATCCTGCGGAATGATAGACACGAAAATGAACGGCGAGCTGACGGAGGAAGATGTTCGTGTGATAGTTGATGACATACCGGCAGGCAGGATAGGCAAGCCGAGAGATGTGGCGAATGTTGTGCGTTTTCTCAGTGGAGAGGGAGCAGATTACATTCACGGGCAGGTCGTCAGAGTTGACGGGTGCTGGATATAGGTCACTGGCCGTGACGGGCATTTTACGCTGCAATTTGTGATATGATGTAATTTTGCACCGCTTTTTGAAATGTGTAGGGGAGCGATGCAATTTCTGCTTTGCAGAAATGCGACAGGCCGATATTTCTCGCCCGTTGAATTGTTGAAAAATATCACACAATGTCACCACAAAATAATTTGGCATCAAGGATATGGCAACCACAGCATTACTCCTCCGAGCGAGCTGTCGAGGGCGCCAGCCCCTACAATTCTGAATTTCTACAAGTTCTGAGAACGGGCAAGTTTGTTGTGTCGCAAAATCGCTGCGCTCGGTGCTTGTGTACAACTTTGGTCTGCTATGCCAATTCCTCACTCCTCACTCCTCATTCAGCGTGTATACTCTCCATACACATCTGCATATACTAAGTTAAAACATTTCTCCCCAACAGGACAAGGAGGTCAGTATATGGATTATCTTATGCTTGTGGATAAATTCAATCCCATAGATATGGGATTTTACGATCGTGTGGAGTTGACAGAGGTGAACGGCAAGTTTATGGAATCTCAGGCAGGAAACAGGCTCAGGCTTCTGCTCAAAAAGGCGGAAGCTGACGGCATAAAGCTGAAAATTATTTCCGCCTATCGCTCTTTTGAATATCAGCAGATGCTTTGGGAGCGTGAAGTATCTCACGAAATGTGGGGCGGTCTGAGTTATGAAAAGGCTGTGGAAAAGGTGGGCAGAACTCTCGCTCTCCCCGGGTCAAGCGAACACAACACCGGGCTTGCTGTGGATCTCGGCAGAGAGGGTGACAATGATGTGAGCGAGGATTTTTACAAGACGCCTGAATCACGGTGGCTTTGTGCAAATGCCGCAGATTTCGGCTTTATCCTTCGCTATCCTCGCCTTAAAGAGCAGATGACCGGCATTGATTTTGAGCCGTGGCATTATCGTTATGTGGGCGTTGAAGCCGCTCGTATCATTGCAGAAGGCGGGCTTTGCCTTGAGGAATTTCTGCACTTTTACTCGGAAAAATATATCTGAAAATCCTGTGAAAATAATTGACAGAAAGAGCATTGTGTAGTATAATTATAACAAAGCTATGAGCGATAGCCGCAAGTTTTTGTATGCTATTGCGAAAGAAAGGAAGTTTTGTTATGTCAAACTATTCAAGAAAAAAGTCGTTCTGGACTTTAATGGGTGCGATGATACTTGTTGTTGCGTCAACTGCGCTTTTTGTATACAAATATTTTGAGGATAAGGAGCACGCCGAAAAGTGGAAAGACTATGACGAGTGCGGTATACAGTAAATAACAGACAGCTTTAAAGGCACTGCTTTTTGTGAGCAGTGCCTTTGTATATCAACACAATTCATTGATGTAAAGTTTATCGAAATCGCTGAAAAAGCGTGCTTGCACTTGAAATGCGGTTTGAAATGTGATATAATAGTCGTAATGACCTGATGACAAACTTGTTCTAGGGAGGGACGTTATAATGCAGATAAGAGAATCAGCTGAAAATTATCTCGAAACGATACTTATTCTCAGCCAGCGCAAGGGCAAAGGCGAGGTAAGAAGCATAGATATAGTAAACGAACTTGAGTTTTCAAAGCCGAGCGTAAGTGTGGCAATGAAAAATCTCCGTGAGAACGGCTATATAACTGTTGACAAGGACGGTTATATTCGTTTGACAGACAAGGGCTTGGAGATAGCCGAGAAAATGTATGAGCGTCATACGTTGCTTTCACAGTGGCTCATAAAGCTTGGTGTTGACGAGAAAGTTGCAGTAGAGGACGCTTGCCGTATGGAACACGTTATCAGTGCGGAGTCCTTTGCGGCTATCAAAAAGCACACAGGTATGGCTTGATAAGATGATAATTGCCGTGGGTCTTCCTGCGGCATTTTTTATTGCAAACAAAAAGGGAGAACAGCTTTGTGCCGTTCTCCTTTTTGTTATTTGAATTTGTCTTTGAGCTTGTCAAAGAATGTTTTGCGCTTTGCGTAGTTCTTTTCACCGAGGGACTTTTCGTAGTCACGGAGCTTTTCTTTCTGCTCTTTGGTCAGATTGCGTGGAACTTCAACTGTTACACGAACGTAGTGGTCGCCGTGGTCGTTTCTGTTTACCTTCTTTATGCCCTTGCCTCTCAGGCGGAACACTGTGCCTGTCTGTGTACCCTCCGGCACTGTGTATTTTACCTTGCCGTCAACTGTAGGAACTGTTATCTCGTCACCGAGAGTAGCCTGTGCATAAGTAAGCGGTATCTCTGTCCATACGTCATAGCCGTCACGTTCGAAAATAGGGTCAGGTCGAACTGTAATGTTGATGTGCAGGTCGCCGTTAGGACCTCCGTTTATACCGCAGTTGCCCTCACCGCCTACTCTAAGTGTCTGACCATCGTCGATGCCAGCAGGAACGTTTATCTCCTTTTCAGATACCTTCTTTACTCTGCCCTGACCGTTGCAGGTATGACAAGGGTTGTCGATTATCTGACCCTTACCGCCACAGCGACTGCAAGTCGTGGTCTGAGCGATGTTTCCGAAAGGCGTTCTCTGTGTTATCCTTACTGTACCGGTGCCGTGGCAGTCAGGACAGGTCTTAGGTGAAGAGCCGGCGGCTGCGCCTGTGCCGTGACAGTCAGGACATTTTTCGGCTCTGTTTATGCGAATTTTCACGGTCTTGCCCTTGCAGGCTTCCATGAAGTCAAGAACAACGTTCGCTCTTATATCCTCGCCACGTCTTGGTGCGTTAGGGTTAGCAGAACGTCCGCCACCGAAGCCTCCGCCAAATCCACCGAAAATGGAATCGAAAATATCGCCCATATCGCCAAATCCGCCGAAGCCTCCTGCACCTGCTCCGCCGCCTGCACCGTAGTTCGGGTCTACGCCTGCGTGACCAAACTGGTCATATCTTGCTCTTTTATCTTTATCTGAAAGCACCTCATAAGCTTCATTTACTTCCTTGAACTTTTCCTCGCACGCTTTGTCGCCGGGGTGAAGGTCAGGGTGATACTGCTTTGCAAGCTTACGGAATGCCTTTTTTAATTCATCGTCTGTGGCAGTTTTAGAAACGCCAAGCACTTCATAGTAATCTCTTTTTTCAGCCATATAAACGCCCATGCTCTGTAAGCTGCAGATCGTGAAAGTCTTGGGGCATGGGCTTGCCTCCTTTTTGTAAGTATAGTCCTTTCACGCTTTTCACACAGCCTTTTAATACGGCAATAGCCCCTGCTCGGAAAATCGGAGCAGAGGCAGCCGTTATGATTTATTCTGCGTCAGTAAATTCAGCGTCTATAACGTCGTCGCCGCCGTTGTTTGAAGCGCCGCCGTTGCTGCCGCCATTTGCTCCGCCCATGTTGTTAGGGTCAAAGCCTGCGGCACCGCCTGCTGCCTGCTGTGCCTGTGCAGCCTGCTGATATACCTTAGTTGCAACGCCCTGGAATGTTTCCTCAAGCTCCTTGTGCTTAGCCTTGATAGTCTCGATATCAGTACCCTTGAGGGCTTCCTTAAGAGCGTCTATCTTAGCCTGACAAGCTGACTTGTCAGCAGCGTCTACCTTGTCGCCGAACTCGCCCAGTGACTTTTCAGCCTGGAAGCAAAGCTGGTCAGCAGCGTTTCTAGCGTCAACGTCCTCTTTCTTCTTAGCGTCCTCTGCTGCGAATGCCTCAGCTTCCTTGACAGCCTTATCTATATCGTCCTTAGACATATTTGTTGAAGAAGTGATAGTGATGTTCTGCTCCTTGCCTGTGCCAAGATCCTTAGCAGAAACGTGTACGATACCGTTAGCGTCGATATCGAATGTTACCTCGATCTGTGGAACGCCTCTTGGAGCAGGAGCGATTCCGTCAAGTCTGAACATACCGAGCTGTTTGTTGTCCTTAGCGAACTCACGCTCACCCTGAAGTACGTTGATATCAACAGCTGACTGATTATCAGCGGCAGTTGAGAATATCTGTGACTTCTTTGTAGGTATAGTTGTGTTTCTCTCGATGATCTTTGTGCAGATACCGCCCATTGTTTCAAGACCAAGTGACAGTGGAGTTACATCGAGGAGGAGCAGACCGTCCTTAACGTCGCCTGCAAGTACACCGCCCTGATATGCAGCGCCAAGTGCTACGCACTCATCCGGGTTGATGCCCTTGAATGGCTCTTTGCCAAGGAATTTCTTAACAGCTTCCTGAACGGCTGGTATTCTTGAAGAACCGCCGACCATAAGGACTTTCTGGAGGTCGTTAGCTGACAGACCTGAGTCTGAAAGTGCCTGACGAACTGGTCCCATTGTTGACTCAACAAGGTCTGCTGTCATTTCGTTGAACTTAGCCTGTGTAAGTGTCATTTCAAGATGCTTTGGACCTGTAGCGTCTGCTGTGATGAATGGGAGAGAGATAGTTGATGAAGCAGTAGAAGAAAGCTCTATCTTAGCCTTTTCAGCAGCTTCCTTGAGTCTCTGCATTGCCATTTTATCTCCTGAGAGGTCAACGCCCTCAGTCTTCTTGAACTCTGCGATCATCCAGTCGATAATTCTCTGGTCGAAGTCGTCGCCGCCCAGGTGGTTGTTACCTGCTGTAGCAAGAACTTCTGTAACACCGTCGCCCATTTCGATGATAGATACATCGAACGTACCGCCGCCAAGGTCATAAACCATTACCTTCTGATCATCTTCCTTATCGATACCGTAAGAAAGTGCAGCGGCTGTTGGCTCATTGATGATTCTCTTTACTGTCAAACCTGAGATCTGACCTGCGTCCTTAGTAGCCTGTCTTTGTGCGTCTGTGAAGTAAGCAGGAACTGTGATAACAGCCTCTGTTACCTTTTCACCCAGATAAGCCTCAGCGTCAGCTTTCAGCTTCTGGAGTATCATAGCTGAGATCTCCTGTGGAGTGTAATCCTTGCCGCCCATGTGAGCCTTGTAGTCAGAGCCCATATGTCTTTTGATAGAAATTACAGTGTTGTCATAGTTTGTAACAGCCTGTCTTTTTGCTACCTGACCGATAAGTCTGTCGCCGTTCTTTGAAACGCCAACTACTGACGGAGTTGTTCTTGCACCCTCACTGTTAGGGATAACAACGGCTTCGCCGCCCTCCATAACTGCTACACAAGAGTTTGTTGTACCTAAATCTATACCGATGATTTTGCTCATAAGATCAAGTCCTTTCAAAATTTACTTAATTTATATCAAGACCTTAAGTCCCGATGTCTTTGTTTATGGGTTTGCTACTATTACCATTGCGTGTCTTATGACCTTGCCGCCTATGGTGTAGCCGTTTTGAAGCACCTGCGCCACAATATTTTCACCGAGGTCAGGGTCGTCAACTGTGCTGACCGCCGTTGCAACGTTCGGGTCAAATTCCTTGCCTGCAAGCTCCATGACCTCAACGTTGAGCTTTTTCAGAGCGTCGCTGAACTGATTGAATATCATTTCAACGCCCTGTTTATAAACTGCGTCCTGAGTTTCTGTGCCTAACGCTCTTTCAAAGTTATCAAACACCGGCAGGAAGCCGTTTATCACATTTCCCTTTGCTGTGTCTGTAAGCTCCAGTCTTTCTTTTGCGCTTCTTTTTCTGAAGTTATCATATTCAGCCATAAGTCTGAGATACTTGTCATTTGCTTCGGCAAGCTCTTTTTTCAGCTTTTCTGTTTCGCTCTCCTCCGCCTTTTTCTCTGTATCCTCAGTGGCATTCTCTGCGGTATCCGCCGCTTCTTTTACTTCTTCGCTTTCAGCAGAGGTGTTTTCCTCTTTTTCAAGCTCGGTGTCCTTTTCAGTTTCCTTACTCAATTTACGCCGCCTGCCTTCCTTTTTATTCATTTTCGTCATCTTCTTTGTTTTGCTCTTGTGGCTTTTCGGATATCATTTCCGATATCTTTCCTGTGAAATACTCGAGATATGGGATAAACTTCGCATAGTCGAGCCTCATAGGACCTATAAGCCCCAGCGCACCTGCTGTTTTGCCGTCCTTTGAGAACGGAGCTGTTATAATAGAGGAGTTGTGGATAACAAACCCGTCACGCTCAGGGGAGAACATAACGTGAAGCCCTGAGAACGTATCGTCAATAAATCCTTTAAGCTCCTTCTGATTATCGAGAAAGCTTATTATCTCATTTTGGTTGAAATCCTTGCAGGTGAGAAGATTACTCTGACCTTTGATAGACACGCTGCTCATTTCCTTTGTCATCTTCATTATCTCGGAAACAAGCGGTGAAAGGGTCATCATGTACGTTCCCATTGCTTCTGTGAGCTTTTCAAGATAAGCGTCCGAAAGACTGTCGATAGGCACGCCGTTGAGATTTTCCTTTACGAAGTTATCAAAAAACTCAAGCTGATCCTGACTGAGGTCGAACTCCAATCGGCAAACCTTATTCTTAATAGAGCCGTTGGACGTTATCATCAAAATAACGTACATTCTCTTTCCTGTAGGTATTACCTCTACCTTTGAGATAAGCGAGAACTTTGGCGTTGCGTTTGCGACCACCGCCGCACATTTCGTAAGATCCGCCAATGCCATTGAAGCCTTGTTCACAAGGTCTTCCTCTGTGACATATTCCTGCGGTATCATTGAATCCAGCATCTTCTTTTCATTTGCTGTAAGCTGGTTTTGCTCCATGAGCTGGTCAACATAAAGCCTGTAGCCCTTATATGTTGGTATTCTGCCTGCGGAGGTGTGTGGCTGCTCGAGATAGCCTTGCTTCTCAAGCTCTGCCATTTCATTTCTTATGGTCGCTGAGGACGCTTTGACGTGAGCCATTATCGCCTTTGAGCCTACAGGCTCGCCTGTTACGATATATTCATTGACTACCGCTGAAAGTATTTTCAGCTTGCGGTCGTCCATTTGCTCACCACCCGTTCTTCTTGTTAGCACTTATTGTATTTAAGTGTTAGCACTCTTTCTTCTCGAGTGCTAAGTATAGTTTATACCCTTTTGACGATTTTGTCAAGGGGTTTAAGACTATTTTTCTCACAAATTTCAAAAATATTTGAACTTCTTTTCCGTCATATTGCACAACGCTTTGCTGAAAATGCAAAAAAAGCGGGCAGACCGCAGTGGTCTGTCCGCCCGATGTTGGAAAAAGATCAGATAAAATTATTCTTTTGTATAAGCAGAAAGATCAGGAACAGCAAGTAGGCTGTCGTCCGCTTCGCCTATGGAATCTACAGTGAAGTAAACTGCACTTGATTCGTCAGCACCCTCTGGGAGCAGAACTACCTGCTTAAGGTCATATGTAGCACCGTCAAAGCCGTAAACTATCTGACCCTCACCGCCTGAAACACTGCTGTCGAGGTTATAATACTCTTGAACAACGTTTGTTGTTGTGTCAATATATGCGTGGTCAAAATCGAGGGTCGCGCCGAAAAGAATGTCGGCTGACTTCCACTGATTTCCGTCGTCGTTCTCAATGCTGTAGGTGGTCGTGCCTTCTGAAACGTTGTAAAGCTTTCCGTCGCCAGGGCAAACTGTGTATGACTTCATGCCCTGAACTGTGAGTGCCTGATAAGCCTTGCCGTCCTTTATGCAGATAGCATACTTTGTGCCGTTGTTTGACATCTGACCTGTAAGGTTCGCAAGATAGTTGCCCTCATACTTGTCTTTCATCTGCTCGAAAGCTCTGAAATCACCGTCAACGTCATAATCTGTTGTGCCTGCGCTTGTGGAAGTGCTGTCAGCGGAGCTTTCGTCTGCTGTGCTTTCAACAGGAGCAGCCGATTCTGCGGCAGCCGTCGTTGTAGTAGTTGTTTCAGCCTTTGAAGAGCTTGCAGTATCGCTCTCCGAGCAGCCTGCCATTGCTGTACACATTGCCAAAGCTGCAATAATAGTTACCATTTTCTTGTTCATAATATTTTGCCTCCGAAAAATGACAAGAATTACTCGGCTGACTCAGCGCCTGACTCAACATCGAGTTCAGCGTCATAAGGGATATCGTCAGTGCTCATATCGAAAGACTGCTCTGTCCAACTGTCAAAATCGTCAGGGAGTTTGACTTCAACGTTTTCAGTTGTGAATGAGTTTACTGTAACAGTAGTCGTTGAGCCGTCAGAGATAGTTTCTATCTTAACAATATCCTTTGTGTCAGCATTGAAGTAATACTTGAATGTTGTTGTGAAAGAATGATCGTCAGAATCGCTTGTGTCGAGAGTTACGCCTGATTCAAGCTCGATATCAGGATCTTCTGTGTTTTCAAAAGTTTCGCAGATAAGACCGTCGTCAGTTGTTTCAGAGCTTATGAACTTGTAGCTGTCGTTAATGCCGTAGCCTATTTCGCTCTTGAAGTCGTCGATAGATTCTTCCATATCAACAGTGTAATACGTTTTTGACTCGCTGTCAAGTGTGTACATAACTCCGTCGATACTATAGATATCCATATCCACGCCCATAAAGTTCATTTTCATGTGCATATTGCCGCCTGCTATCTCAACAACGGCTGATGAATTGTCATATTCGCTTGCCACTGTCATGTCGATAGCAAGGCTCTCGCCCTGTATCTTCTTTGTATACTGCGCTGTGAGAGTATCCTCGAGATCTGTGGCTGTGCCTGCTTCTGAAGCAGTTGACTCGTCAGCGGCTGCGCTTGTTTCTGCCTTTGATGTGCTGTCTGCTTTTGATGAGCTTGAAGAACTGCTGTCAGAACAGCCTGCCATTACTGCGCATGACATTATAAGTGAAACGAGAAGTGCAGTTATTTTTTTCATTATAAATACCTCTTTCTAAAATTTTAATAAATTATTATTGTTATATAACCTATACTCAAAACTATAACATATTTCACAAATAACGTCAATAGATTTTGTGAAATATTTTTCCCTTTTTGTATCGAACCACAAATCAGCAAAGCTAAGAATGCATGATTTAGGTATTTATAATCAAACATATTTGTGGTATAATGTGAATAGTAAGAATACAAGGAGCGAATTATGAGATACGATAATATACATAAAGGCAAATTTCTATCAAGACCGAACAGGTTTATCGCAAACGTTGAGATAGACGGCAAGTCTGAGGTCTGCCATGTGAAAAATACGGGCAGATGCAAAGAGCTTTTGATCGAGGGGTGTACTGTTTGGCTTGAGCATTCAGACAGTGCGTCAAGAAAGACCGCTTTTGACCTTGTTGCAGTGGAAAAAGGTGACAGGCTCATAAACATGGACAGCCAAGCCCCGAATAAGGCGGTAGGGGAGTGGCTGAGAGAGAACAGACCCTTTGGCGAGGGCTTCTCGGTCTATCCCGAAAAGAAATACGGCAATTCACGCTTTGATTTTTACTTAGAGTCGCAGGACAGAAAAATTTTCATGGAGGTAAAGGGCTGTACGCTGGAGAAAGACGGCGTTGTGCTTTTCCCTGACGCTCCTACCCTCCGTGGGGTGAAGCATATAGAGGAGCTTTCTCACTGTCTTGATGAGGGGTATGAGTCTTATATAATGATACTCGTTCAGATGAGCGATGTGAAATATTTCACTCCAAATTATGACACTCACCCTGAGTTCGGAGAGGCTTTGGAGAAAGCTTCACGAAAGGGCGTGAAGATACTATGCTATGACTGCAACGTGACCCATGACTCTATGACAGTGGGCAAGCCTGTTAAGGTGAAGCTGGGCAGGTAATATGACGGCTCGTCCTGCATATACATTATAATACTAAGATGTATACGGGAGTGACGGCATTGGATATAAAGAAAGTCTGCCTGCGTTGTGTTGCAGTTATAATTGTGGCGTTCGTTATGCCCACGGGGATATGGCTTTATGCAAGATCTGCAAGCAGGTTCGGCAGGGTGGCGGCTGTGGCGGCAGGGGTGGCTATGGGAGAATACAAGCCTTGTTTCGCTATGGAAAGTGAAACGGACACGGCATCAAAGCCTGTGGTATCAAACAAGCTTGAAGCGGCAGTGGTGTCAAAGCACAGTATATGGGATATGGATATGGCGCCACAGGAAAAGCAAACGCCCTCTGTAAGCTCGGAAGTGCCAAGTCCTTTGCCTGCTCAGGACGTGACTGACAAGATACCATATCCTGCAAGCATGGAGGGAAATGACGGTGTTATAGAAAAATACACCTACGGCAGATATGACGGCGAACAGTATTTCGACCTTGACGGCGGCGGTCAGGTGAGAAACTGCACTGAGCTTTCAAATGATGAGCTTTATGAGGAAAGCTCAAAGCCATATGATTTTCAAATAGACGGAAATTCCTCTGAGCCGCAGATACTTATTTATCATACCCACGCCACGGAAAGCTTTGAGCCCACAGACAAAGACCACTATGACAGCTCCTTTTCCTGTAAGACCACCGACCCTGAAATGAATATGCTGTCGGTAGGGGACAAGATATGTGAACAGCTTGACAAAGCAGGCGTTGCGTATATCCACGATACCCTTGTGCATGATTATCCCAGCTATGACGGCTCTTACGATTCAAGCCGTATGGCGGTAAAGCAGATATTGGAGGAGTACCCCTCTATAAAGGTATGTCTTGACGTTCACCGTGACGGCATAGAGCGTGAGGACGGCACAAGGCTCGCACCTGTGGCGGAGATAGAGGGCAGGGAAGCGGCTCAGCTTATGATAATATCAGGGTGTGATGACGGCACTATGGGTATGCCTGACTATATGAAGAATTTTCACTTCGCTTGTGCCCTGCAGTCGGCTTTGGAGAGCGATTGGCAGGGGCTTACAAGGCCTGTACTTTTCGACTATCGCCACTATAATCAGGACTTGACCACCGGCTCGCTTCTTATAGAGGTGGGAAGCCACGGCAATTCTATCACTCAGGCACAGTATACAGGCGAGCTTATAGGAAAGACCTTGGGTGAGATGTTCGGAGGAGAATAGGTGCAATAACGCACAAAATATGTGTGGCGAATTGTCTTAAAATGCCGAAAATACGGCTTTTAGCGGCTGGTTTCTTGACAAGAACGGGGTTTTGCGTTATAATAAAAGGGACTACATAAACGTTACAGCGTGAGAAATATATAATACGCTTATATTTTGGAGAACTGATATTATGAAAAAATTTTACCCCATGAAAAGAATAGCCGCAGGCTGTATGGCTCTGTGCATAGCTTTTGCCGCCTTTGGTTTTTCTGACGGAAGCGTAAGTGATATCGCATTGGCGGATAACGATACATACAGCAGTCAGCTTGAAGAGCTGAAAAAGCAACAGCAGGAGCTTGATAAGCAGATAGCTGACGCTGACAAAAAGCTTGTCGACGAGCAGGACAACCTTGAGGCTATAAAGAAAAAATATAAGTCCATACAGAAAAAAATAGCAAATTCAGAGAAATATTCCTCTGAGCTTGAAGATCAAATGGCAGAGCTTGACGGCAAACAGCTTGACACTCAGCACAGCCTTGACTTGCAGGAAACTGCAATAAACGAGGGCAAGGACGATTTTATGGAGCGTATTCGTGCAATGTATGTTGCAGGCGGAGCAAATTCGTACACAAATGTGCTGATAAATTCATCTGATTTTTATGACGTTCTTATGAGGATAGAGCTTGTGACGAGAGTTGCAAAGCACGATAATGACGAGCTTAACGAGCTTTTGGATCAGTATAAAAAGCTTGAAAAGACCAAGGCGGAGCTTGATGAGCAGATAAAACAGCTCAAAGCAAAGGCTGAGGAATATGCCAAGGAGCAGAAAACTTTGGCGAGCGAGCAGGCGGAGCTTCTGAAAATGGAGCAGGAGTCGGGCAAGCTTATCGAGCAGATAAAGAACGATAAGAGCGACCTTGAAGATAAGTCACAGCAGGTGGACAATAAGTATTCGGAGGTGTCCTCAAAGGCGAATACCACCACGACTACGACCACCACCAAGAAAAAGACTACCACCACCAAAAAGAGTGGTAACAGCGGTGAAAAGACCACTACCACGAAGAAGCCGGCTCAGACGGAAAAGCCTGACGAAACTACGGCTCAGACTACTACAACTCCGCAGGAAACAGCTAAGCCAAAGCCTGAAACAAGCAAAAAGACCACTACCACAACAACAGCAGCGCCTGCACCTAAGCCTGATTATTCAAGCAGTTCTAAGATAGACACTGTTGTTTCATATGCCAAAAGCATGGTGGGCGGAGCGTATGTATGGGGCGGTTCACAGTTTGGTGCAACGGATTGTTCGGGTCTTGTGATGCTCTCGTTCGCACAGGTGGGAATAAATCTTCCGCACTATGCGGCTTCGCAGGCTTTATACGGTACTACAGTTTCATATAACAACATGAAGAAGGGCGACGTTATCTTCTTTGGCGGAGCGTCGATCTCGAGCATTTACCACGTTGCTATCTATATCGGCGACGGCAAAATGGTACACGCCCAGAACACTGCCACTGGTATCGTTATTTCAAATGTTGAGTATTTTTCAAGATACAACAATATCACTATAATCAAAAGACTTTTATAACGTAAAAACGCAGTCTGCAAGGGCTGCGTTTTTTATATCTATAATGATTCAACAGAAAACGCCACGAAAATTCATATAAAATTACTTAAATGTGAACATTCATTTTCAAACCTATTGACAAAGCTACGTATTTGTGATATAATTAAATCAAATAAAGATTGTAGGCTTTGATAACAATTGCTGTACAAAACAGCAGTAAGGCAGGGGGAAGAAAAATGGATAGTCTGAAAACGTGTTTTTTTGGCGGCTATGATAAGCTTGATACATTAAAATATATCGACACCATAACCAGCGAGATCTATATGCTGGAGTCGGCTATCGAAAAGAAAAAGAACGGTGATAACTTTGTTATCCCCGGAGAAACAGGTCAGCGAAAGCTTAAAGGTTCAGCGCTCGGTGGATTTGCAAAGCCTGATGTGGACAGCTACATCTGTGCGCTTCTGGGAAAGGCGGCTGAGCTTCGTGAAAAGCTTTGCAGCTAACGGCTAATAAAGGCAAAAAATATCCGCAGAGGTCATTTTATATGGCTTCTGCGGTTTTTTTGTCGTATCTAAAAGAGCAAAAAAAATTAATACCCACTTCCATCGGCTGAAATGAGCATTAATTTTTTATAGAATTATGAAAGGGATTCTTTGGTATTTGGTAAAACCTAAAGACGAGGAAATGTATCAGCGACTTGGGGAATCGCAGAGGGAAAGAAGATAAAAACCTGACTTTAAGTTTTACCAATTACCAAAGCTTTTTTTGTATCTTCTGCTGTGATTATATAATACCAGTTCTGTGTGAACCGAATATGAATTTTCAGGAGATTTCGGAGAGTTTTTTGAAAAAAATAAATGTTAATCACCAGTTCACAATTATAAGCTATAATGTCATTATTGGGGAATTCTTTTTTACGAGGGAGGATATTTTATGTTTCAGATACTTGTGGTGGAGGACGACGCAAGCCTTAGAAAGCTCATGTCTGCCGCACTTAAACAGCATGGCTATGTGACTTTTCTTGCAAATGACGGTCTGGAGGCTTTGGACGTTCTTGAAAAAACGAATATAGACCTTATAATTTCAGATATAATGATGCCGAATATGGACGGCTATGAGCTTACAAGACAGCTCAGAAAGGCTGATTTCAATCTGCCTATACTTATGGTCACCGCAAAGGAGACCTTCGAGGACAAGCAGGAGGGCTTTTCTGCCGGCACAGACGATTATATGGTAAAGCCTATTGATATAAATGAGATGATACTCCGTGTGGGTGCGCTTTTAAGGCGTTCAAAAATGGCGTCGGAACATTCTCTTACTGTGGGAAACTGCGTGCTTGATTATGACGCTATGAGCGTGGCGGTTGACGGCGGAGCGGCGGAAACTATACCGCAAATGGAGTTTAAACTGCTTTTTAAACTGCTCAGCTACCCTGACAAGATATTCACACGCCGCCAGCTCCTTGACGAGCTTTGGGGTATGGATAAGGACGTTGACGAGCGTACTGTTGACGTTCACGTTAAAAGGCTGAGAGAGCGTTACGGAAGCTGTGAGTCATTCGATATTGTCACGGTTCGTGGACTTGGCTATAAGGCTGTGAAAAAGCAGTGATAGATAAGCCTGAGGGGTGAGGGGTTTGGATAAGAAAAAGACCAAAAATAAAACAAGTTTGCAGTTTAAGCTGACTCTTATGTTTTTCTTTGTGATGCTGGTGTCGGCTTCTATATCGGTGTCAGTGCTTGTAATGGTGTGCAGTCCTGTAATGAAAAGCAATGCCGAACAGCAGTTGGTGGAGCTTTCCATGGCAATGGATCAGCTTGAAGAAAAGGGCGGTTTTACTGTTGACGAGATAGTTTCCATTGTGAACAATTCAGCCTATAGTCTGTCAGTGGTGGATAAAAACGATTCAAGAGTACACGACCATTTTGCGGATATCGTGCATAAGGGATATTATGTGTCCTCAGAGGGTGTTGTGCCTAACGCAACTATAATCTCCCAGGTCTATGATAAGTTCGTTATCATAGACAGCTTTTCAAGCGACAGCGTTTACTGGGTAGTAAACCTTGTTGTCATCATAGCTTTTATGGTCTGTATCGTTATCGGTACTATTATAACAGCGTTCATGAGCCGAAGCATTATACAGCCTATACGAGATCTTAGTGCGGCGGCGGCTGAGATAGCAAAGGGCAATTTTAAGGTAAGAGTAAGAGAGCCGTCTGATCCTGAATACAGCATACTTGCGCAGAACTTTAACAAAATGGCTGAGGAGCTTGCAGGTACGGAAACGCTGAGAGGCGATTTTATCTCAAACGTTTCCCACGAGTTCAAAACGCCTCTGGCTTCCATACAGGGCTTTGCAAAGCTTCTGCAATCTGACGATATAACCGAGCAGGAGCGTGAGGAATACACGCAGATAATAATCGACGAAACATCACGGCTTTCAAAGCTTTCGTCAAATATTTTGAGGCTCACAAAGCTTGAAAATCAGAAAACAGTGGGCAAAAAGACAAGATTTTCTCTTGACGAGCAGATAAGAAAAATACTTCTTGTGCTTGAACCTGAGTGGTCGAAGAAAAAAATCGACCTTGATATCGACCTTGAGGATATCATGTATGTGGGCAGTGAGGAGCTTATGGCGCAGATATGGCAGAATATCATCAACAACGCTATCAAGTTCACCCCGGAGGGCGGAAAGATAAGCGTGAAGCTTTTCCGCAGCGAGAAGAATATTTCGGCGGAGATATGGGACAACGGTCCGTCTATAGCCCCTGACGTAAAGGCGAAGATATTTGATAAGTTCTATCAGGGCGACCGCTCCCGTGCAACAGAGGGCAACGGTCTTGGACTTGCACTTGTAAAAAGGATAATCGAGCTTTCCGAGGGCAGCATAGAGGTAGAAAACGATATGAAAAAAGGCGGCGTTTGCTTCCGCATAAGCCTGCCTTATCTTATTGAGGATATGATGTAGTGTAGGTGCGACCGTGGGTCGCCCGCCTATCACAACCCATTATACATACGAAGAATTTTTGCAAACAAAAAGGAGCAGTTCATTGCGAATTGCTCCTTTTATCTGTCTATCATATTTTAGAACAGACTTGCCACAAAGCCTGCTGCCACACCGAAAACATAAAGTATTCCCATTATGGCGAAATTCTCTTTCATGTTGTGCTTGTTGGTCTTGAAAAGCACCAGAAGTCCCACTCCTGCTCCTGTGCAAAGTCCTGCGATAAGCGAGCCGAAGCTCACAACGCCCTCGATATAAAGCTGAGTGAGAACAACAGAAGCCGCACAGTTCGGGATAAAGCCTATTATTCCTGCTATGAACGGCTGAACTATGCTGTCAGACATAAGCAGGGTCTTTACTGTGTCCTCTCCTGCAAACTCCATTACCGCACCGAGAATAAGGTTTACCGCAAATATAAAAAGTATTATGCTTACAGTGTGGTGAAGTGCCGAGTGCAAAATACTGTGGTGTTCGCAGTCGCAGTCCTCGCATATCTCCTTGAAAGGCTCTTCGTCCTGCTTTTTGCCCATAAGCTTTAAGATAAGGTCAACAAGCACACCTACTATTATAGCCACAGCTACCTTTATGAGAATAAGCTGCCAAAGCTTGCCGGCAAATGCAGGGTTTGCTATCATCATTGGTATTGCCTCGTCGCTTGTGGCAAGGTATACCGAAATGAGAGTTCCCATAGTGATGAGCCTGCCTGAATAAAGGTTGGAAGCCACAACGGAAAATCCGCACTGGGGCACTGCTCCAAGTATGCTTCCTCCTATCGCACCAAAAGGTCCCATTTTTCTAAGAGCCTTTCCAAGCTTGTCGGCAGAACGATGCTCTATATACTCTATAAGCAGATAAACTCCGAACAGAAAAGGCAGGATCTTAAGGCTGTCTATTAATGCGTCAAGAAAAACGTCAACTAAAGTTTCAAACATATATCTATCTCCTGTAAATTATCTATGGTTTTAAAACGGTCTTTATGTCAACTCGACTATTATACAATATTTATTCAGCCTTGTCAATCTTATGTTTATATGATAATCTGTTCATTTGTTTACCCTTTTCAGCAACAAAAAAACGAGCGAAGTTTCTCCGCCCGTTTGATGTTTTTATTCTGTTTTATACAGAACGCTTTGTAAAGCCGTCCCATGCAGTGAGTAGGAACACCACCATGTGTGCTATAAGAACGCCTACGGCAAATGTCACGCTGTGCTGAGCAAATATTGAGTAGCCCTTTGAGATAGAAGCAAGGTCTGTGTTTGCGAACACAAGGAATCTTGCCCAATCCTGTCCAAGCTGACCCAAAAGCTGTGTGACCGTTGAGCCTATGCACATTGTGAATACGCTGACGCCGATAGCAAGAGCTGTGCTTCTTACAAGTGACGAGATAGCGAACGCCAGTGTTGACATTACCACCATTTCAACGCTTTTCATCAGATATTGCTCTGCCGCATAAAGCAGTGTAGGCATTTCCTTTACCTCGCCGCCGCTTACATAGATATAAGGCGTTGAGAAGCCGTCAAAGCCGAGCATAAGCCCTGTAATAGGTATCATCACAACGAAAAGTATGCAAAGCATTATGTAACCCACTGTGATGACAGTGAAGTATTTTGACATGAGTATCTTCCAGCGTTTAACAGGGTTTATAAGCAGGAACTTGACAGTTCCCTGTGAAAATTCAGAGGATACAATACCGCCTGCGATAACGATAGCAAGCAGTGCGACTACTGTTACAAGGGAAGTGCTTGTGAGGAACACTGTCCAGAATGTTATCTGCTCAGGCTCGCTTGTTTCAAACAGCGTCATTTGGTTTGCAGTGTTGTCGAGCTTATCATTGTCAAGCTGATAGAGTGCAAGTTTTATATTATCCTCCAGCTTTGCTCTGCTGTTCTGACCGTCAGACTTTGCGTCGCCCATGGTCGCAATGGTGTTTTTTGCGTTTGCAACTGTCATGATAAGATCGTTTTTCTTCTCGTTTGACTTGTCAAAGGAAATATCCTTGTCCAACCTGTATTGATATTCCCACTTTTCGCCCTCTGTGAGTATGTCATTATCCAGCCTGTATTGACAGAAGCCACGCCAATCGTTGTCGTCAAGATACTTCTTTATTCCTGACATATCACCGGTGCCGTCTGCAAACATGGCTGACAGTACATCATATCTCCAATCATCGCTGTCGATATCGTTGTCGATCAGATACTGCCACATTGCGATCTCGTTAGGGTCGCCGTTTGTGTCTTTGAGCCAATCTATGGTTTGCTGATAATCACCAGTTGCGTCATAGCTTGAATAGTTGTTGCTCTCCATGTTGTGCTTTGCAAAAAGTGCAATGCCTGAAAGTCCAAGCGCACATATTATTATAAGCACGATCATTATTTTTGTGGATAGCTTTTTGAAAACCTTTATGTACTCGTTTTTCACAAGTCTGAAAAATCTAGCCAATCTGTACGCCCCCTTCCTTTCCTCCTGTAAGCTCGATGAATACGTCCTCAAGCTTCTTGTTCTCTCTGCGGTGAACAGTGTAAAGTGAAACTCCGCCCTCGATAAGCGTCTTGCTCACCGAGGCTATCTTTTTCTTCTCTATCTCCACAGGGATAGAAAGGACAACTGCACCTGTTTCCTTGTCGATACGCTTGCCCTCGTCTGCGAGCTTTATAAGACTCATAGCCTTTTGCGGGTCGTCAACTTCAAGTACATATTCAGCAATTGAGCTGTCAGACTGTGAGATAAGCTCCTCCATTGTGTATGAGCCTATCATTTTTCCGTTTGCGATAATGCCCACTCTGTCGCACATCATTTCCATTTCGCTCATGAGATGTGACGATACCACAACGCAAGTACCTTCCTTGTGAGCAAGCTCTTTGAGTATGTCACGAAGCTCCTTTATGCCCTGCGGGTCAAGACCATTTGTAGGCTCGTCAAGGATAAGAAGCTTTGGTCTGTGGAGGATAGCCTGCGCAACGCCAAGACGCTGACGCATACCCAGAGAGTATTTCGACACCTTGTCATTAATGCGGTTTGAAAGCCTTACAAGCTCCACCACCTCTTTGATACGCTCCTCAGTTACTCCATCTCTCATTCTTGCATACTGACGGAGATTTTCCATTCCAGAAAGATACTTATACATCTCAGGGTTTTCAACAATGCCTCCAACGTTCGCCATTGCGCCCTCAAAGTCTTTTCTGATATCCTTTCCGTCAATGGATATCTCCCCCTCGTCAAGCTGTAAAAGCCCTACGGCTATCTTTATAGTCGTGGTCTTTCCTGCACCGTTAGGACCGAGAAAGCCGTAGACCTCGCCGCCGTAACATTCCATGTCGATACTGTGAAGTATCTGCTTTTTGCCAAGGGTCTTGTTAAGTCCCTTTATCTTCAGAATAATATCACTCAACGCTGTCTGCCCCCTCGCTGTCGGTATTTTCTGCACTGCTGTCCGAAACTATCTCAGACTCAGCCTTGCTTTCATCAGCCACGCTGTCACTGTTGTTATCATCAAAGTTGTAATCCTCGCCATATCCATAGTCGCTGGACGTTGCTATCTTCCAGCCGTCAGAGGTACGCAAAAGATAAAATTCAGCATATTCATAACTGAAAATCGCCTTGTATGAAGATTTGCTAGGCTCATAGTTGTCGGAATTTGTGTAGTTACCGCTTGTCATGGTGTTTATGCCGTTGGTTGTGAGAAAAGTTGGGTCGCCCTTTGATACGTCATAGCACACATTGTATATCATAATGACCTTAGCTCCGTCAGCTCCACTCTTGTTTATTGACATCTCTTTTATGTCATACTCAGCCGAGGTGATATCTCCTCCCTGCGTTGCAACTTCAGCTTGGTTTATTTCGTCCAGAAGTCCAGACTTTGACGAAGCGTACTCATTGTCAGAAGTGGTGTAGTCAGTATAATGCTTATTCACAAAATCTGTCAGTTGACTTTTTAACTTATCACTGCTTCCAACGTTTGCACTTGTCAAGTCTGCGATATAATCCCTCATGGTCTGTTCTATCTCAGGCTTGGAAGTCTTGAACTGGTTGTTATCATACACTGAGTAGCATACAACGCCCAGCGCAAGTACACCGCCAAGAACCAAACCTCTGTTTATGTTTCTTAGTTTCACTGTTTCTCCTCCTTGTGTTTTACCTTTTTCAGACGTATTATTGGTGTCGTATATAAGTTTATCATAGCCCTTTCCAACTGTCAACCGCTTTAAGAAACGCTTAAGATTTTCATAAGACAACCATACAGACCATAAGATAAAATACGTTTTTTGTTTAAATATCTGTAGTGGCGAACAGTTCGCTCTCCTTATTAGCGTATTTGCAAGCAAAGCAAAAAGGCGGTGGAACACGCACGATAACGTATCCCACCGCCTATATGAAATGAGGAAAATTATCCTTTTTATAAAAACAGCTTCAGGTCATTCTCTGCCTTTTTCGGGTCTTTAAGACTTATGCTCCTTACCGCCTTCCTCAGCGGCAGTACCCTTGACGGAACTACCGACAGCATATCCACATCAAGCTCCAGAAATATCTCTGTGAGCGTTGGGTCGCCTGCTATCTCACCGCAGATGCCTGCTTTTATGCCGTTTGCATGTGCGTTGTCGCACACCATTTTTATCATTCTCAGCAGTGCCCTGTGATTTTTCGGTGATACCCTGTCATAGCATGGGTTCTGCCTGTCAAGACCGAAAGCAAACTGTTCAAGGTCGTTAGTGCCAATGTTGAAAAAGTCCACCTCTTTAGCAATGATATCGCTTGTCATCACCGCCGCAGGGGTCTCTATCATTGCCCCGAGCTTAACATTGTCGGCAAATTTCCTGCCCTCTTTTATAAGCTCTGCCTTGACCTGCACGATAAGCTCTTTCACTCTCAGTATCTCGCTCACGTCTATGACCATAGGCAGAAGTATTGAAAGCTGTCCGTAAACAGACGCTCTGTATAACGCCCTTAGCTGTGTTTTGAATATGCTTTCTCTTTCAAGACAAAATCGTATGCCTCTACAGCCCATAGAGGGATTTCTCTCAGCACTCATGTCTGCACAATCTGGTATCTTGTCTGCACCTATATCATAAGTGCCTATTATGACCTCTTTACCCTCCATTGCCTCCAATGCCTTGCGGTAGGTGTAAAACTGAAAATCCTCGTCAGGAAAAGCAGGTCTGTCAAAGCACATAAACTCCGTTCTGAAAAGACCTATCCCACCTGCGTCGTTTTTTACCGCCGATTCAAGCTCCTCAGAGTTGAGTATATTCGCATATATCTTTATCTCATGTCCGTCACGAGTGATGTTTTTTCTTCCTTTGAGCCTTGTGAGAAGTTCCTTTTTCCTGCCCTCAACGGCTTCCTTGTATTCAAGCTGTCTGAGAGTATGCTCGTCAGGCTCTATGTAAAGCGTTCCGCTGTAGCCGTCAAGGACGGCTTCCTTGCCCTCATATTCGTCAGAAAGCTCCGTTCCAACGTTCACAATGGCAGGTATGCCAAGATTTTTCGCAAGTATCGCAGTATGAGAGTTCACAGAACCGGACCTTGTGCAGAAGCCCTTTATCTTCGCCTTGTCCATGAGCAGGGTTTCTGAGGGCATGAGGTCGCCGGTACAGATAATTGCGTTCTCTCTGAGTATGGGAAGCTTGTCGGCGCAGTTTAATATGTGTCTTAAAAGTCTGTTTGAAACGTCCTTGACGTCAGCCGCTCTGCTTTGCATATATTCGCTGTCCATTTGTGCCAACATTTCCGCAAAGCTTCTTGAAGTGCTTGCGACTGCATAATCGGCATTGAAATGCTCGTCAAGTATCTTTGTGCGAATACTGCTGTCGTATTGCTCGTCGGTGATAAGCATTTGGTGTATCACAAATATTTGAGCGTCGCCTTCCCCAACGCTTAACCTTGCACGGTCATAAAGCTCCCCAAGCTCCACAAGAGCAGCGTTTTTAGCCTTGACATATTTTTTGTATTCAAGTTCAGGGTCGGACACTTTTATCTTGTTGATGATAAATTCGTCACGATGATAAAAGGTCAGCTTTCCTCTTGCAATGCTTCCGAATACCGATCGTCCTTTTATGCTTGTCATGAGCGCTCACCCCCAAAAAACATACCTATCTAATACAATTATATCACCATTTGATTAACGATAAAAGTAAAATATCGTCTGTTTACAGATTATTAACAATATTCGTGATTTTAGCAAACAAGACAATCAATATTTCAGCAAATTTAACAAATCAGAAACATTTTGCAACCTTATGTCAAAATCAGAATAGTACAATCCCTAAAAATCATATGATTAAAAAGCGTATGAGCGATACTTTATATAAGGAGGGACAAATATGTTTTCAGCACTGTTTGAACTGCTTACGGGGAATTTTCTGTTTTTTGCACTGCATTTTGACAGCCGCAGCGTGTTTCCAAAACCGCTTTCAGCAAAGGAGGAGCGTGAGTGTTTTGAGAGAATGGCGCAGGGTGACAAGGCGGCAAAGGATAAGCTTATCGAACACAATCTCCGTCTTGTGGCACACATTATAAAAAAGTATTATTCAAATTCCACAGATCAGGAGGATCTTATCTCTATCGGCACTATCGGTCTAATAAAAGCTGTGTCAACATTTGACCACAAGAAAGGCTGTCGCTTCGCCACCTATGGGAGCAGGTGCGTGGAGAACGAGATACTAATGCACTTCCGCTCCCAGAAAAAGTCTGCCAACGATATCCACTTTGACGAGCCTGTTGACTCGGACAAGGACGGCAATCAGCTTTGCCTTATCGACATAATCCCGGACGGAGAGGACGTTGCCGACAAAATAGAGCTTTCCATTCGCAGTGAACAGCTCTACCGCTATATCGAAAGCGCTCTTGATGAGCGTGAAAGACAGATAGTCACTCTGCGCTATGGTCTTTTCGGTCAGCCGCAGCTGCCGCAGCGAGAAGTCGCAAAACGCCTTGGTATCTCACGTTCCTATGTTTCAAGGATAGAAAAGAAAGCCTTGAAGCTTCTTAAAGACCGCTTCGATAAGCAGTGATAGGCGTTGACGCAGTAGGGGCGAACAGCGTTCGCCCGCTGATTATCATATCATGTCATGACATTGTTTTAGCACTCATAAAGCTATTATGCTAGCACTCACATAGCGAGAGTGCTAAAATTCAGCTAATGTTCACAATATCTTCACACAATGAACACATAGCAGGGGTATCATAAAGACAATGAAGAAAGGAAATGATACCAATGGAAGAGCAGAATAAATTATAAAAGCTTACAAGATAAATTAAGATATAACACATCAAGGAGGAATTTATATGTTTGGACTTACACCATTTGAAAGAAAGAGCTACGACCTGTTTAACGCATTCCATGATTTTGAGAATGATTTCTTTGGAGAAAATGCACTCCAGAGCTTCAAGACCGATATCAAGGACGAGGGCGACAAATATGTAATGGAAGCAGAGCTTCCGGGCTTTGATAAGGACGATATCAAGCTTGACATCTCAGGCAACGATCTTGTTCTTACCGCTGAGCATAAGGCAGAGACAGAGGATAAGAAAGACAAGTATATCCGCCGTGAGAGGACATACGGTTCTTATCAGAGAAGCTTTGACCTTACAGGCATTGATACGGGCAATATCTCCGCAGAGTACAAGAATGGTATCCTGACCCTTGACCTGCCAAAGATGCAGGAGGTAAAGCCTGAAACCAAAAGACTTGAGATAAAGTGATTTAGGTAAAGCCAAGGCTTTGAATGAGGTGATACCAATGGGTCACGATATGATTTGCAATAGGTTTTGCTAGAATAAAATATCCGTGAGAGCGAAATGCCCCCACGGATATTTTTTTGTTATCACGATTTTTTCTCACGGCTTTTGAGCCATATTTTTCGTATTAGTATGGCAAGTAAAATTCCTGCCACTGCACCGCTTGTGTCGATAAGAACATCACGCACCTGCCCTGCACGCCCCGGCACGAAAAGCTGATGTATCTCATCGCTTGAAGCGTAGATGCAAGAGAACAACGCCGCAAAAAGCCCTCTGTATACAAGCTTTTTCACCTTTGAAAAATTGATGAACGCCAATATTCCAAGCAAGGCGTATTCGCTGAAATGCGCAAGCTTTCTTATGATGAACGTTGCGGTGTCCTTGTATTCCGCCTGCGCTGTAGTGTCAAGGCTGTCATATACAGGGTTGACAAATTCTATCACTGTGTTAAACACCGCATTTGATTGCTTGTTGGACTCGTCAGCATTGTTTGCCGAAAACATGAATATCACCACGCACCACAGCACAAGTGCCGACCCTTTAAGTATTATCTTTATCCTGCCTTTTGAAGTTGTTTTCAATGTAGCCTTTCAGCTCCTCTTTTTTGTTTTCCACCTTTTCGTCTATAACACCATTCAATGCAAGCTCAAGTCCAATGCCGATATCCTTTCCGCCCAAGCCCATTTGTATAAGATCCTTGCCGTTTATGTCAAGGTCGCAAATGTGGATACACTCGTTGTCCTCTTTTATCTCTATTGCAAGCTCTGCGATATGGTCAAGTTCTGCAAGCTTTTCCTGCCGTTTGTAGTCAGACTGGGCATATGTGTCAGCCCTGCGCACCTCCAGATAATCCATAACAAAGTCAAAGTCATGCTGAGCCATAAATCTTCGCACCGATTTTTTCGTGGCAGCTATCCTGTTGTCATGCTCCCATATAAGCTCATAAATATATTTCGCCGACGCATTGTCTATCCTGAGCCTTTTTAATATCTTCTCCGCCATGTAAGCCCCCTGGAACTGGTGCTTTTTAAAGTGCGAAATGCCGTTCTCGTCAACAGTGTGCATTCTCGGCTTGCCGATATCGTGAAGAAGCATAGTAAGCCTCATCTGCCACTGTGGTCTGACGTTCTCAACGCTCAAACAAATGTGACCGTAAACATCAAGAAAATGGTGGGGATTGTTCTGCCTGAAATCAAAGCTTTCCCGAAGTTCAGGTATGAACACCGCTATGACCTCACGATAGTCAAGCAATATCTTCCTTGCACCCTTTCCACAGAGAAGCTTTTTAAGCTCCGACGCAATGCGTTCGGCGGAAATGCTTTTTAAAAGCTCACGTTGTTCAAGGATAGCCTTTGAGGTCTTTTCCTCGATCTCAAACCCAAGGCATGAAGAAAATCTCAGCCCTCTTAATATCCTCAAAGCGTCCTCGTCAAAACGCTTTTCAGGCTCGCCAACGCATTTTATAATGCCCTTTTCAAGGTCGCCTTGTCCACCGTAAAGGTCAATAAGCCCCTCTTTCGGTGAGTATGCCATAGCGTTCACAGTAAAGTCACGACGTTTTAAGTCCTCTTCCAGTGAGCTTTCAAATGTCACCTGAGCAGGCTTTCTATGCCCTATATACTCTCCGTCACTGCGATAACAGGTTATCTCCACCGGTTCGCCCTCTATCAAAACAGTGAGCGTGCCATGCTTCAGCCCGGTTTCAATAGTGCGGAAATTTGCGAAAACTTCAAGCATTTTGTCAGGGGTGCAGTTTGTGCAGACATCGTAATCATGAGGCTTTTTGCCAAGCAAACTATCTCTTACACAGCCACCGACTATATAACCCTCGTAGCCGCACTCATTCAGCCTGTCAAGAGCCGTTCTGACAAACTGCGGAATAAAGATCTCCAATTTACTGCCTCCCTTTATAGTTTTGTGAATTATGTGCGACTTTCGGGTCATAATATTTACATGAATATCTCGAAAATAATTGACCCTAAAATCTCACGGAGAGCGTTCCTCGCCCTCACGGGTATAGTGAGCGCACTTATGCAATCTATCTTGAATTTGCCGTGGCTTGCGTTTTTTATCTTTGCGCCAATGGTGCATTGCCTGTCAGTCTGCCATGAAAGAAGGGCTTTCAGGCTTGATTTTCTGTGCTTTTTTGTACCATATTATCTTTTTCAGCTCACTTTTATGCTCACCATATGGAAAATATGTCCTCTGCCGTCCTTTGTCTCTATACCTCTTGCCACTTTAGCGTGGTTAGGTCTGACCTTGTGGGAGTGTATCCTTATGTATCTTCCACTGAGCCTTTTCCTGCCCCTGCGACCGCATCTCAAACACCGTTTGTCTGAGATAGTTTTGCTCTGCCTGCTTTTGACAGCAGGGGAGTGGCTTCAAGAGAAAGTTCCGATTTTGGCGTTTCCGTGGTCTGCGGCATGGCTAGCTGTAACAAGTTCGCCACTGCTTTTGCAATCCGCCACGCTTATAAGCTGCCGCCTTACAAGCTTTATAATTTTCCTGCTCAACGGTCTGCATGGGGAGATATATACCGGCAAAAAGCGTTTTGCCTACACCGCCTTTGCACTGCTTTTGCAGGGGGCAAATTTAAGCTACGGACTTTATTCCATAAACCTCGACAAAAAGCTTGATAACATCTACCCTCAGATAGACGTTATCTGCGCACAGGATAGTCTGGAGGGCAGGGAAAAATCACACCGTAAAGCCCTTGACTCAGCACGCTCCTATCTTTCTATAATGGAAAGCTGTTGGCGGTGGGGTACTGACCTTGTTCTGCTTCCTGAAACTGCCGTGTCGAAAGACTATGACGAACAGCTAAAAGAATTTTCCCTTATATCAGACTTTGCCGACACCCATGGGTGTACCCTTGTGACAGGCTCGTTCTATCTTGAAAACGGCAAGGATTACAACGCCCTTTTCGCCTATGATAAAAACGGCATTGCGTCTTCGCCCTACCTGAAACAAGTGCTTGTGCCTTTCGGTGAAAAGACACCTTTTGCAGGCATTTTCCACCTTGACACTATGAGCGAATGTGCAGACGAAAGACACACCAAGCCCCTCGCCTCAGACGGCATGACCATAGGCTCTGTTATCTGCATAGAGTCCATTTTTCCAAGCCTTGTGAGCCGACAGAAAGAGCAGGGCGCACAGATAATTTGCGTTTCCACCAACGATTCATGGTTCGGCAAAAGCTCCGCCCGTGAACAGCATTACCGCCACTGCATAATGCGAGCCGTTGAGAACAGAAGATATGTCCTCCGTGCAGGAAACTGCGGAATATCAGCGATAATATCTCCCACAGGCGAGCAGCTGTCCGTAAAATCGGACAAATCAAAAGGTGCGGTGTGGGGAAAAGTTACCCTTATTGGCAGGTAACTTTGAGCAACACAATCTTATTAGGTGTATCAGACAACTCCGATATCCGACGGGCGAACAGTGTTCGCCCCTACCGCCCTTTGTCGGGTTTCAGGGTTTGTGCGATAAATTATAAGGCGAAACCTCGAGGAGCGGGACGTCGTATTTCTGTGAGCTTGCGAACAGAAATTGCGCCGCTCCCCTACAAGATCGTGCCAAAGCACAAATTCATATGTAGGGGCGAACATTGTTCGCCCGCATTTTTTTGCACAAACTACAGAAACCCTACCAAGCTCGTATTTTTACCACTCTATCTCAAAAAGTCTAGCCATATAAGGTCTGTCAAACTTAACGGAAACATTGCCCGTTGTCTTTGAAAACTCCACAGGGGTTTCGCTGAAATCAGGATAAATGCACTTCACCCTTGCGTCAACACCCTTGAGGAAGTCGATAGGCAGAGCGCAGGTGTCGCTCTTACCCTCTCTCCTCCATACGGCAAGATAAGCCTTGTTGCCGTTTCTCAGACCGAGAGATACCCAGTCGTCCGAAAATTTGGACAGTCCCAAGCTCCAGAACGGCACTGCTTCCTTTATGTCCGCCCTTATCTTCTTGTAAACGCTGATAGCCTCTTTAACGAGTGCCTTGCGTTCAGGGTCGATGTTGCCAAGATGACCGCTCTGATGTATTCTCAAAAGCATTGCGTTAATCATGTTGAAAACAACTTCCTCCCTGTCACCTGATGTGATAGGATAAGCCCAGATAGCCGATTGCTCAGGGCAAAGGGCAGTAGGGGAGTTCGCTGCAATGGTGCAGTATTTTTTGTAATCGTCCTGATCTGAGGTGGACTGAATGGAGTATCTTGAAAGCATCGCATAGTCCATTCTGAGTCCGCCGCTGGAGCAGTTTTCTATAATAAGGTCAGGGTGACGAGCAAAAACACCGTCAAGCCATTCAAGGTAAGCCTTTTCATGACCCCACAGACCCTCGCCAACGCTGTCGCAGTTCTGCTCAGTGCCGATGCCAGGCTCTATGTTGTAATCCATTTTTATATAGCCTATGCCGTATTCAGAAACGAGCCTGTCTATTACCTCGTCAGCGTGAGCACGGACTTTCGGATTCCTGAAATCGAGCTGATAACGGCTTCTGTCATAGACCCTCTTGCCGTGACGTGTGAAGAACCAACTGTCATCACAAACGCTGTCCACAAGCGGACACTTTATTCCCATGACCTCTATTTCAAGCCAAAGTCCGGGTATCATGCCCTTTTTGCGAATATAGTCGGCAACTTCCTTTACGCCGTTAGGAAAACGCTTTCTGCTCTCTTTCCATTCGCCGACCTCGTCCCACCAAAAGCCGTCAGCATACCAGCCTGCGTCAATGCAGAAATATTCACAGCCTGCCTCTGCCGCAGCGTCCACAAGTGGAAACTCCTTTTCAGCCGTTGGGTCGCCCCACAGACAATTCATGTAGTCGTTGAATATTACCGCAAGCCTCTGATTATCCTTGTTGCGACGACGTATTTTTCTGCGGTATTTCGTCAGCTCGCCCATAGCCTTGTCAAAGCTTCCTGTCACCGAGCCTACTGCACATTTCACGCTTTCTATGCTCTCATTAGGCACAAGGTTTTTATACCAGTGGGACTCTATCTCCGACGGACCAGAAAGCTGCAAATAGAAGTGTCCGCCCACGTCCGAAAGCTCCCAGTGCCAAGAGCCGTTTTGCTCTATCTGCCAAAACAGCACCGAGCCTGCTTCTGTGTTTTCAAGCACACCCATTGGTATGTATTCTTTTGCCGACCAGTTTCCAACGTTTGTGCAGGCAAATACCTTTGACGAACGCTGTTCCGTAGGCTTAGCAGATGAAGCAAGCCCCACCTGTTCAAGGGTGTAGTCCTGCCACTGCAATTCACGCTGCCATGAGTTGTGGCATACCCATATCTTCATCTTGTCCTCAGGCTTTTTAAGACCCTCTTTTTCTACGCCCGTCAGCGCAAAGGAGGACATATATTCAATGGTCTGTACCTCGCTGCCCTTGTTTGTAAGGGTAGTCCAACAGCGTACAACAGACGTGCCGGTGTAAAACTGATAGTGGGACACAGCTTCAAGACCTGTGTCCTCATCAAATGTCACAAGCTCAAGCTTTCTGCCATGGTCATTGTTCACATCACGGAAGTCTTTGAACTTCATTCTCCAGCCCGGAGCGGTCACAATATATTTGTTGCCGTGACGCTCGTCAGGGCGGTCGATACCGCTCGCCTGTATCTCTACAGGTCTGAAAGCTTTCAACCCCATGTATGAAGCCGTCTTGGCTTCATCAAAAGGCAGAGCAGAGAAGTGCAGAAGCTTCGCCTCGTTGTCGTCTGTTATCTCAAATACTATATTAATGCCGTTTTCATATATCTCAATACGTTTCATATTGGGTATTTCCCTTCGTGATCTATTTATCTGTACATATTATCGTATACTTATATCATTGCCGCAAGCTCGTCAAGTATCCTGTGAGCGGCTTGCTCTTTGGTCATAATAGGCAGCTCCACAGCACCGCCCTCAGTGATAAGGGTGATAACGTTAGTGTCCGTCTTGAAGCCTGCGCCAGCGGTCTTTAGTGAGTTTGCGCATATCATATCGCAGTTTTTGTTGGTGAGCTTTTTCTCAGAGTTCTTGATAACGTCCTGCGTTTCCATGGAAAAACCGCATATGACCTGACCGTCACGCTTGTGCTGACCGAGATAGCCGAGGATATCCTGCGTGCGTTTTAGCTCTATCTTCATGTCATCGTCAGACTTCTTGATCTTGTTGTCAGCCACCGCAACAGGCGTGTAGTCAGCCACAGCCGCCGCCTTTACGATAATATCCTGCTCAGGAGCAAGATTTGTGACAGCTTCAAACATATCCGCCGCAGACTTTACGTTCACAACGTCCACGAACATAGGCGGCAAAACCTCCATGTGACCTGCCACCAACGTCACCTTTGCGCCTCTTTGCATAGCCGCCTTAGCCACCGCACAGCCCATTTTTCCGCTTGAATGATTAGTGATGTACCTCACAGGGTCGATAGCCTCCATGGTCGCACCAGCCGTAACAAGCACCTTTTTGCCTGCAAGATCCTTCTCAAAAGCAAGCTCCCGAAGAATGTATTCAAACAACACCTCAGGCTCAGGCATTCTGCCGTCGCCGTCATCACCGTTTGCAAGCATACCTCTGTCAGGAGCGATCATCTCGTAGCCGAAACGCTCAAGCTTCCGGATATTGTCCTGCACAATAGGATTGTGATACATATTGTGGTTCATGGCAGGGGATATCATTTTCTTGCAAGGGCAAGCCATGACAGTGGTAGTGAGCATATCGTCAGCAATGCCGTATGCTATCTTGCCGATAACATTAGCGGAAGCAGGAGCGACCATAACAAGGTCAGCCTGCTTTGCAAGAGCAACGTGTTCAACACTGTATTGAAAATTTCTGTCAAAAGTATCTATAAGGCACTTGTTGCCTGTGAGGGATTCAAAAGTGATAGGGTTTATAAATTGAGTGGCGTTCTGTGTCATGAGTACCTGAACATTGCAGCCTTGCTTTTTGAGCAGCCTTGCTAAAGTTGGGATCTTGTAAGCCGCAATACTGCCGCTGACGCCGAGAACGACCGTCTTACCTGAAAGAAGCATAGAGATGACCTCCTTAGTGGAATATATAAGGCAACACCGCACAAAGCCCGCCTGACGGCTTTGCACGCCATCTGCCTGCGGAATTTTTATGCGATCTGACAAAAAATCTGACTACGCATCTGACGCACGATCTTTGTGCGGTATTACCTTAAATATAGTATAACACAGATCATGGTGAAATGCAAGATTTCAAGTGATAAGTGAGCATGGATAATAACAAAAGACCGCTGTTCACAGATGCCCGTGAACAGCGGTCTGAACCATATGTCAATCCTTGTATTGCGAAGTTATCCCGAAGTATTCTTCAAGAGAAAGTCCGCTGTTGGTTATGTTTTGTGCTAAAGGCGTGCCTACATATCTTATGTGCCAAGACTCATACTGATAACCGGTGTAAGCCTCTTTGCCCTTTGGATAACGAATTATAAAACCATATTTTGCACAGTTGTTGGCAAGCCACTTGGCTTCTCTTGTACCATTAAATGAGTCGCTGGCGTTGTTTACGTCTATTGCCATGCCCGTCTGATGGTCGCTGTAGCCGGGTCTTGCGGGGTATTTGTCTGCCGCAGCCTTGCCGTCACGGTTGCAGTACATATTATAAAGGTACCTCTGATCGTAATAAGAGCGGTAGCCTGAGCATACCCACAGGCTTATGCCGTCTTTATATGCAGCGGTCTGCATCTTTTTGAATGCCGCAGATGTTTCTTTGGTCAGACCCTTTGGGTCGTAGCTTGCAGGAAGGGAATATGTTTTGTTCGCCAAAAGAACTCCGTCAACATAGCTCATGCCGTTTATGACCTCGACAGTGTGGTCTGGGGTCTTGACGGTTATCTCCTCGGAATATGCTCCATAGTGATTTGAACCTTTATCGTCCGTCTTGCAGGCTCTTACCTTGAATCTGTATGTAGTCTTTGCGTAAAGTCCGTTTATTGCGCAGGAATTTACCGTAGATGAAGCTATGTTCTTCCACTTGCCGTTTGTGTATATAAACACCTTGTAGCTTGTGCAGCCTACAGACTTCCAGTTAAGGTCAAGTGTAGAAGCGGTGATGTCAGAAGCTTTTACTCCTGTTACCTTCCTTGGATTTGTGGCGGAATTGTAGTTTTCACAATAGTCGCTGTATATCTTAACTCCGTCTACTATCTTATATGCTCTTACCTTGAAATTCTCCCTTGTTGCCGCAGGCAGACCCTTGACAGTGTAGGTCGTGCCTTTCACGTCAGCTATCTCAGGATATTTACCCTTTGAACGCATTCCAACAGAATAGCCGTCCGCACCGTTCACAGCGTTCCAGCTAAGCTTTATAGAGCTTGTGTTAGGTGTCTTAGATGTCAGACCAGTGACCTTGTCCACCTTGACAGCCTGTGCCGTTATCTCCTGCGAATATTTGCCGTAGTGATTTGCACCCTTATCGTCACGCTTGCAGGCTCTTACTTTAAATGTATAGCTTCCTGCGTCAAGTCCTTTGACAGTGTAGCTGTTTGTATTCGTCTGCGCTATCTGCTTCCATTTGCCGTTTTTCAGCATAAAGACACGATAGTTTGAACAGCCCACTTTTTTCCATGAAAGGCTAACAGAAGCATTGCCCGTCTGAGCTTTAAGACCGCTTATAGGGCGGGGATTTGTGGCGGAATTGTAGTTTACTGAATAGTCGCCGTAGACCTTTTGACCGTTCACTATCTTATAGGCTCTTACCTTGAAGTTCTCCCTTGTTGCCGCAGGCAGACCTGTAACAAGATATGTAGTGTCCGTAACGTCTGCTATCTCAGGATACTGACCCTTTGAACGCATTCCAACAGAATAGCCGTCCGCACCATTCACGGCGTTCCAGCTAAGTCTTATGGAGCTTATATCAGGCGTTTTAGATGTCAGCCCTGTGACCTGAGGCAGACTTGTCTGCACCGCAGCTTCAGCCGCCTGCACAGGCATACTCACACTTAGCACGCTGTCAGGCACAGCACCTGCCGCACATATCATCATAGCGGCGCAAGCCAATGCCGCTGCATTTTTTCTGTTTATTATCTTTTTCATTTTTCAGACCTCCTTTGATGAAATTCTTTTGCACTTTAAGTATAACACATTTTTACCAGTTTGTAAACACGCAATCCCAAATTATTTTTGTTCACATTTTGTTTTTTATGTTTACTTATACTCAGTTGCAAAACCTCTCTTTTGGTTGCTGAAAGAATGTATAAAAAAACAAAGACCGCAGAAAAAATCTACGGTCTTTTGTGGCTGGGGTGGAAGGATTCGAACCTTCGGAATGACGGAGTCAGAGTCCGTTGCCTTACCACTTGGCGACACCCCAATGTTTGTTCGATTTAGCTTGTTTTTGGTTGGGATAGATGGATTCGAACCATCGGAATGACGGAGTCAAAGTCCGCTGCCTTACCTCTTGGCTATATCCCATCGTCATGTCCCTCACTCAAACAGCTTAATCATTATAGCACACCATTTCGGGAAATGCAATACCTTTTCATATTTGTTTACAAAGCATTTACAGTGTATTAACATATATGTGCGAAACGACGTAAAACCGTACGATTTTGTAGAAAAACTATTGAAAATGGTCAAAATATGTGATAAAATGACCATAAGAGCGTGGCTCGGAACAAAAAACGAAAGGTCGTAACCGTTATGGAAGAGAAGAAAAAAGGTTTTATCAAGAAGTTTGTAAATGAGTTCAAGGCGTTTGCTCTCAAAGGAAACGTCATGGACTTGGCAGTGGGCGTTATCATAGGCGCTGCGTTTCAGAATATCGTGACGTCGTTTACGGAAAATTTTATCAACCCGATAATAGGCTGTATAGGCGGCGCTGACGTAGAGGGCAAGATACATTTGCTTGGAAATCAGTACATAAACTACGGCGCATTTCTGACGGCAGTCATCAACTTCATAATCATGGCGTTCGTTATTTTTGTAATAATGAAGGTCATAAACAAGCTTGCGTCACTTGGCAAGCATGAAGAGCCTGAAAAGCCTGCAGAGCCACCGGTGAACATAGTGCTTCTTACAGAGATCAGGGATCTTCTCAAGGCACAGCAGGCGGCTGAGGCGAGCAAAGAGGAAGAAAAGGCAGAAGAATAAGATCTGAAACGGTACACTTTTTAAGTTAAGGAGCAGCTCCCATGTGGGGCTGTCTTTTTTTTGCGGTTATCTTTTTTGACGGTATTCGCTCAAATTCAGGTAGGGGCAAACACTTTTCTTCTGTAAAAACTCCACAATTATTTATCTTTCACTTTGTCACTTATTCTGTTTTAAATCTCTTTACTTTTTTGTCATCATATGATAAAATAATAACATATATGTTTGTGAATACTTTTAAGCTTTTAAGTTTTCTAGCTTTCAAGCTTTTAATTATGAAAGGAAGTTTTTGTATGCCTATAACCGAGATACTGGAGCGTAACGCACGAGAGTTCGGAAACGATGTTGCTCTGGTAGAGGTCAATCCTGAGATCAGAGAAACCAGACGTGTGACTTGGAAGGAATATGAGCTTATCGAGCCTAACCCAGTCTGTCATTATCGCCGTGAGATAACCTGGAGCGTTTTCAACGAAAAGGCTAACCGCTTTGCCAATCTGCTTTTATCCCGTGGGGTAAAAAAGGGTGACAAGGTGGGTATTCTGCTTATGAACTGTCTTGAATGGCTGCCTATTTATTTTGGTATCCTCAAGACGGGTGCGCTTGCAGTGCCGCTGAATTTCAGATACACTCCTGAAGAGATAAAATACTGTCTTGACCTTGCCGAGGTGGATATTCTTGTATTTGGCCCTGAATTTATCGGCAGAGTTGAGGAGATAGCTGATGAGATAAGCAAGAACAGACTTCTTTTCTATGTTGGCGAGAACTGTCCGTCATTTGCAGAGCATTATGACAGGCTCACTGCAAACTGTGCAAGCACTACTCCGTACATAGAGCTTACTGATGAGGACGATGCGGCTATCTACTTCTCGTCAGGCACAACAGGCTTCCCGAAGGCTATCCTGCACAATCACGAGAGCCTTATGCACGCCGCAAGAGTTGAGCAGAATCATCATGGTCAGACAAAGGAGGACGTTTTCCTTTGTATCCCTCCGCTTTATCACACAGGTGCGAAGATGCACTGGTTCGGAAGCCTTATCTCAGGGGGCAAGGCGGTGCTTCTCAAGGGCGTGAAGCCCGAATTTATACTTGATACTGTATCAAGGGAAAAGTGTACTATAGTATGGCTTCTTGTGCCTTGGGCGCAGGATATCCTTGACGCTATCGACAGTGGCGAGGTGACACTTTCAAAGTATGAGCTTTCACAGTGGAGGCTTATGCACATAGGCGCACAGCCTGTTCCGCCGTCACTTATTGCACGCTGGAAAAAGGTTTTCCCTAACCACAAATATGACACTAACTATGGTCTTAGCGAATCTATAGGTCCAGGCTGTGTACACCTTGGTGTGGATAACATTGACAAGGTAGGCGCAATAGGCAAGGCAGGCTTTGGCTGGAAGGTCAAGATAGTTGATGATAAGGGCAACACTGTAAAGCGTGGCGAAGTGGGCGAGCTTTGCGTAAAAGGTCCCGGCGTTATGACCTGCTACTACAGAGATCCAAAGGCGACAGCTGAAACTCTTAAAGACGGCTGGCTTTTCACGGGCGACATGGCTCAGGAGGACGAGGACGGCTTTATTTACCTTGTTGACCGCAAAAAGGACGTTATTATAAGTGGTGGAGAAAATCTTTACCCTGTACAGATAGAAGACTTTTTGAGAAGTCACGACGCTATCAGGGACGTGGCAGTAATTGGATTGCCTGACCAGCGTTTGGGCGAGATAGCGGCGGCAATAATCGAACTAAAGCCAGACCACCCATGCACAGAGGAAGAGATAATGGCGTTCTGTCAGAAGCTTCCGAGATACAAGCGTCCGCACAAGATAATTTTTGCAGACATACCGAGAAACCCGACGGGCAAGATAGAGAAGCCGAAGCTCAGGAAGATATACTGCGGAGAGAGCCTTGTGGCAAAGCAGAATCACGGATAAAAAGTAAAGAGGGGTAACGAAAATGGGACGAGAAGTAGTATTTGCCAACATACGAAAAAGAATGATAGCAATGATAGCTGGCGGTGTGATACTCACGCTAATGGGTGGATTTATCTCATTTGCGGCGGTAGTAGCCGGTGAATACGGCGTATTGATACTTGGACTTTTTGCGCTTACGCCTGGTGTTATATTTCTTATATTTGGTACGTCACGGAGGACGCACCCTGAAAAGAGCGGCATATTCAAAGCCAATCCCGATCTTTTACAGCAGGCTGACGAGCTTTACGCCAATATACAATATCAGGACGATCATATTATCGTATCCGACAGGGTGCTTGCCAACAAGAAAGCGCCATTTCAGATGTGCTGGCGAGAGGAAGCCTACGGCATTTACCAGCACACAGCGAGTATGAATTTCATTAGCTACACCAACGAGATAATCGTCTGCACGAAGCACAAGAAGAATATACTGCGTTTTAACGTATATGCCAAGGGCAAGGATACCGCCATGGGGCTTATGCAATTGCTTTCCCAATGTTGTCCCAACGCAATGGTAGGCTACACGCCTGAAACGCTTGCATATGTTAAGGAAATGCAGAGGCGTGCTCAGCAATAGATGATGGACAAGCTCTTTGTGCTTAAATTTGCACAAAGGGCTTGACTTTTTTTGTGATTACTTGTATAATAGTATAGTTGACACAAGGAGATGTACCCAAGTGGCTGAAGGGTCCGCACTCGAAATGCGGTAGTACGGCAAAACCGTAGCGAGAGTTCAAATCTCTCCATCTCCGCCAGCAGGGGCTTGCCCCTGCACTTAATTCCGCCTTACTGTGGTAGGGCGGATTTTTTTGTTGCCACACAAAATCTTGCATTTCCACCCGAACTGTGTTATAATCCTATATATCAAACATCATAACACGGAGGTCTATCATGTACGAAAATTTTAAATATCTCGACGCTGTTGCACAAAAAGAGATAACCAACGGTGTTTTCTCAGGCTCAGTTCTCAGCGTTATCCATAAAGGTGAAACTGTCTATCTCAAAAGCTTTGGTCTTGCTGACAAGGAGAAAAATATCCCTATGAAAACTGACAGCATTTTCAGACTTTTTTCTATGTCAAAGCCTGTTACAGCCGCTGCCACAATGATACTTATCGAGCGTGGCTTGCTCGACACTCGTCACCCGCTCAAGTGGTTTATCCCTGAGTTTTCCGACCCTGTGGTTCTTGATGAGAACGGTGAGCGTCCTGCCGACAGAGATATAACCATAGGCGACCTGCTCACCATGACTTCCGGTATCCCTTATCCTGACGGCACTCCCGCAGGTCAGAAAATGGGTGCGCTTTGGGGCGAGCAGTCTGAAAAATATCTCAAGGGCGAAAAGCTTCTGGATACCGTAAGCTTTGCCAAGGAAATGGGCAAGCGTCCTCTTATGTTCTCCCCCGGGGAAAAGTGGATGTACGGTGCGTCTGCTGACATCATGGGTGCTGTTATCGAGGTGGTTTCCGGCATGAAGTTCGGAGATTTTCTTAGAAAAGAGATCTTTGAACCCCTCGGTATGAACGATACAGGCTTCTATATCCCAGCGGAAAAGTACAGCCGACTTGCCCAGTGCTATGAATACAAAAATGGCGGAAACGAGCCTTTCACTCACTTCCACCTTTGCCTTACTGATTACACTGTACCTCCTGCCTTTGAGTCGGGCGGAGCAGGTCTTGTTTCCACTGCAGAGGACTATGCAAAGTTTGCTAAAATGCTTATGAACAAGGGCGAGCTTGACGGCGTGAGGATACTCGGCAGAAACACGGTCGATTTCATGACAAGAAACGGTCTTACACCTGAACAGCGCAAGACCCTTAACTGGGATAGCACAAAGGGTCACGGCTACGGCAGCTTCATGCGTATCCTTGAAGACCCTTCCGCCGCAGGACTTATCCAGTCAGAAGGCTCTTTCGGCTGGGACGGCTGGATGGGCTGCTATTTCAGCCTTGACCCAAAAGAACAGCTCTGCATACTCTATTTTATCCAGCAGACAGGCGCAGGCACTACCGATTCTGCAAGGCGTTTGCAGAACATCGCATGGGGTGCAGTAAAATAAGCAGAGGAGGTCTGAGATTTGAAATTACAGGAAGGCAGATTTATACAAGGGCTTAGAAATATGTTCAGTCTGCGCTGGGATATGGCTGACCCTGATGAGATACATAACACCATAATATCCGGTGCGAAACTTCAGGGTACTAATATGTGTATCCTTATGCTTGCCATACTTATAGCCTCCATAGGTCTTAATATGAACTCCACCGCCGTTATAATCGGTGCTATGCTCATCTCGCCTCTTATGGGCGGTATAACAGCCATAGGCTACGGAATCGCCACAAATGACCTGACTCTTTCAAAGGGTGCGGCGATAAGACTTTGCATACAGGTGGTTATTTGCCTTATCACCTCGACTATTTACTTTACTATCTCACCTATCACCACAGCCTCTTCCGAGCTTCTCGCCCGAACCACACCTACAGCGTGGGACGTTCTTATTGCCCTTTTTGGCGGACTTGCCGGCATAATAGGTCAGACCCGTAAGGAGAAAAGCAACGTTATCCCAGGCGTGGCTATCGCAACAGCACTCATGCCTCCGCTTTGTACTGCAGGCTACGGCTTGGCAAGACACCGCCTTGACTATTTCGGCGGTGCATTGTATCTCTTTTTCATAAACAGCTTTTTCATCTGCCTTGCGGCTATCGTTGTACTGAAGCTTTTAAGGCTGCCTCACGGCAACGATATTTCCCCGAAGGCTTTGAAAAAGATACACAGAAATATCGCTTTTATCACAGTTATTACCATGCTGCCTAGTATTTATCTTGGCTATGATATTGTGAAAAAGACAATGGATAACAGCAGTGCAGAGAAGTTTATCACCGAGAATTTTGACTTTGACGGCACTCAGATAGTGCAGAAAACAATAGATACCGATAAACGTATGATAGAAGTGGCACTTCTTGGCAAGAAGATAAGCACTGCCGATACAAAGGCGCTTCAAAGCGAGCTGAAAGCTTTCGGATTGGGAGATTATAAGCTTGTGATAACACAGACCGAGGTGGAAAGCGGTGTTACCGCTGACGAGGTCGAAAAGATGCTTGAAAAGAATGCCGACGATGAGGAAACACAGAACAAGGTGGCACAGGTGCTTGCACAGAAAGAAAACGACGACCTTAAAGCTGAGAATGAAAATCTGAAAGCACAGCTTGACAGCTATCAGAGCTATGATATAGACATGAGCGATATCGCCGAGGAGCTTGCTATCGTTTATCCAAACATAACAGGTGCGGCAGGCGGTCACATGAGCAGTCATTCAGTAGGCTCGCCCACAACAGTTAATGGCGTAACAGTGGTGCTATATGAGAACAAGGCTCTTACCGATGAACAGCTCAAAACTGTCACAGAGCTTCTGAAAAAACGTCTTGACGTGTCAAACGTCACAGTTATCCAGCAGGTGGAGAAGCAGAAAGATACCACCTCAAAGGCTGAAAGCACCGACAAAAAGAAAAAGAATTGAAAAAATTCTGAAAACCCCTTGCAATCTGAGAAGATGTGTGCTATAATATATTAAAATGTATAATTATGTTTTGGAGGAACAAAAATGAGCGTAATTGAGATCGTTGCAGGCGCACTGCTGATCGTAGCCAGCCTCGTTATCATACTTGTAGTTCTTGCGCAGGACACCAAAGAGCAGGGTCTTACATCTGCTATCGGCGGTGGATATAACGATTCTTTCTATGGAAAGAACGGTTCAAACACCAAGGACGCTAAGCTTAACAGACTGACAAGGATAAGTGCGATACTGATATTCGTGATAACTCTTGCTGTAAATATTATTTATCAGATCAAGAAATAATTACCCGCCCTGCTCCGTGCAGGGCTTTTTCTTTGCAGAAAGTAAGAATGGGGAAAAGAATGTAATGAAATGTGCAGACGGTGTAAAGAATAAGATAAGACCGCTTTTTGCGGATCTTTATGACTCGCTGATGTTTTCATATTTTGACGGCATTTTCGGCAATGCCTTTTGCGACGATACCACCGCACCAACTGCGGCGGTCATATGCTGCGGCGACTTTTATTTTGCCGCAGGTGACAAAAGCTTTGGGGCTGATATGCTCAAATTTTGCAGCGATAACAAAAACGCAGTCATAGTTCCTGACAGCGAGGAGCTTGCAAAAGCCTTGTGTGCCTGCGACGGACAGCTTAAAATAGTCAAAAGATATCACACCTGTCCGCCTGAAAACGACTTTGATACCGACAAACTGCGTGAAACATTATCAAGAGTACAAAATATGGGACAGCTTAAACTGTCAATGATAGATGAAGAACTTTATAAGAAAGCCTTGGCAGAGCAGTGGTCGGAGTCCTTTGTGTGCAATTTTAAAGACTTTGCGGACTTTTCAGCCCATGGCTTCGGATATGTGCTCACTGATAATGGCAGGATAGTCAGCGGAACTTCTGCGTTCTCATACTACGATAAAGGCGTTGAGATAGAAGTTTCAACCCGTAAAGAATACCGTCTGAAAGGTCTTGCACAGATAACTGCGGCGGCGTTTTTGCTGGAATGTGTACGCCGTGGGCTTACACCTCACTGGGACGCACGAAATCTCACCTCGCTTTCAATAGCACAGAAAATGGGCTTTGTGTTCAGAGATGAATACATAGCGTTGGAATATAAGTAAAAAGAAAGGAAATTTATGAAGTTAGATTACAGAAAAATAATATATTCAAAGTTAAAAAAAGCAGGCAAAAAGCCGCTGACTTTCAAAGAACTGCTGAGATCATGCAGAGGAAAGGGCTTTGAGTTTGAAAAATTCACAAAAGCCGTTGACAAAATGAAGAAAAACGGCGAGATAATGGAAGATAAATTCGGCATAAGGCTCGTTGACCCTAAGAAATTCGTCAAGTGCGAGGTGGTAAGGCTCAACAAGACCTATGGATTCGTGAAAAATCTTGACACTGACGAGGAAATTTTTGTTGTGGGCAAGTACCTCAAAGGCGCAATGCCACACGATATCGTCCTTGTGAGAACCTTCAAGGGCGAGGGAGCTTGCACCGAGGGCGAGGTCATGAGCATTGTGGAGGAGAATTTTGCTAAGTTCACAGGGGAGCTTGTGAGCGAGTTCGGAGTGCTGAAAATCGTTCCTGATATGCTGTCAAAATATGCAATGACCTTTGAGAACCCTATGAGGCTTGAGCTTCACGAGGGCGATAAGGTGGTGGCACAGGTCACAAAGCGTGGAAACAGGCACTCTGAACACGTCTGCGAGATAGTTTCAAGCTATGGAAGCTCCATGAAAGCCTCAGCCTGCGCAATGAGCGTTCTGGAGGTCAATGGTCTGACCCCTGTTTTCCCAAGCGAGGTCATTTATGAAGCTAGGGAAGTGTCCGATTATTCAAGGATAAAAGATGAGATACCGAGCCGCCTTGACCTCCGTGACAAGCCGATATTCACCATTGACGGCGCAGATACAAAGGATATCGACGACGCAATTTCCGTAGAGCGTACCAAAACCGGCTACCTGCTTGGCGTTCATATCGCTGACGTTTCCCATTATGTTCAGCCTAAGTCACAGCTTGATAACGAGGCTTTCAAGCGTGGCACAAGCGTCTATTACGCAAACCGTGTTATACCAATGCTCCCGAAAGAGCTTTCAAACGGTATCTGCTCCCTCAATCCGCAGGAGGACAGATTGGCGTTTTCCTGTCTTTGTGAGCTTGACAAGCAGGGCAATATCACCGAGTATAAGTTTGCAAAAACCGTTATCCGCTCCCGTGTAAAGGGCGTGTATTCTGAGATAAATTCACTTTTGGCAGGCAGTGACGACCCTGAGCTTAAAGAAAAGTATGCCGAGGTCTCCGACCAGCTGCCGCTGATAAAAGAGCTTGCGGATATTTTGTATAAAAACAAGAAAAACCGTGGCTGTCCTGAACTTGAAACTTCTGAAAGCAAGCTCATCATCAATGACGAGGATATCTGCGTTGGCGTTGAGCAGCGTACTCGTGGAAGAAGTGAAGAGATTATCGAGGACTTCATGTTGGTGGCGAATGAGTGTGCCGCAAGATTTGGCATGGATAATAACCTGCCGTTCGTTTATCGTATCCACGAAGAGCCGTCAGATGAGAAGCTTGAATCCCTGAGAGAAGCGCTTGTCAAGCTCAACGTCCAGTATAAGCTGGGCGAAAAGGCTTGCCCTGGGGATATGTCGGAGATACTCAAAGCCGCAAAGGGTACTGATATCGACCTTATCATGAACAATATCGTTCTGAGAAGTATGTCAAAGGCAAGATATTCCACCGAGCCTGTAGGTCACTTCGGACTTGCGCTGGAAGATTACGCTCACTTCACTTCTCCTATCAGACGTTACCCTGACCTGACTATCCATAGAATAATGTCAGCTTTTCTCAGCGGCAGCAGTGCAGAGGAGTGCGCCACAAAGTTCAACAAGTTCGTTTACGCCTCAGCCGACCAGTCCACAAAGACGGAGCTTACCGCAATGCAGGTGGAGCGAAGCTGTGAGGATTGCTACAAGGCTGAGTATATGAACGCTCATATCGGTGATGAGTTTCAGGGAACAGTGGTTTCAGCCGTTGAGTTCGGTCTTTTTATCGCACTTCCTGACACCTGCGAGGGACTTCTTCACACGGACAATATGCCTGACGGTGAGTATGTCTGCGACGATATGGTAAGCCTGAAAAACCTTACAAACGGAATGGAATATCGTGTGGGCGACGCTATCAGAGTAAAGGTGATAAACGCAAATGTAAACTCTGGCAAGATAGATTTTGCACTTGCTGACGAGGACTAAATTAGAAATCAAAAGGACGGTGAAAAAAAGCCGTCCTTTTTTGTGTGTTAAAAAAATGTAGGGGCTGGCGCCCTCGACAGCCCGCTTCTCTCGCACATCACTATTTATGTTGCTTTTCACATTGAATAAACATCGCACAAACAATGTAGGTGCTGGCGCCCTCGACAGCCCGCTTTTCTCGCACATCACTATTTATGTTGATTTTCACATTGTATAAACATCGCTCGAACCATGTAGGGGACGACGCTCTCGGCGTCCCGTTCCTTTCGCTCATCTTTTGGTCTTACAAATTTATCGTTTCATGAATTGCGTATATGTACAAAAAATCGGACAGTCGCACCAAGCAACTGTCCGATAATTTTTTTATTAATAAATTACTTTGAAAGACCCCAAATATCTCTAGCGTAGTCCTCAACAGAACGGTCTGCGGAGAAAATTCCTGCGCCTGCAATGTTTGCAAGGCTCATCTTCTGCCACTTTGTCTGATCCTTGTAGCACTCAGAAGCGTAAGCCTGTGCCTTCTGGTAAGAATCGAAGTCCTTGAGAGCCATGTATGGGTCAGAGTTCTTCAGGCTGTCAGCGATCTCGTTGAACTGCTGTCCGTTGATGCCGTACTGAAGTGTGTCGATAGCCTGCTTAACAACTGCGTTGGAGTTGTAGATGTCCATAGGCTTGTAGCCTGACTTGCAAGCGTTTACTTCGTCAACGTTCATACCGAAGATGATGATGTTGTCGTCGCCTACCTGCTCGTGTATCTCAACGTTTGCTCCGTCAAGAGTACCCAGTGTGATAGCACCGTTTATCATAAGCTTCATGTTACCTGTACCTGAAGCCTCTGTACCAGCAAGTGAGATCTGCTCAGAGATGTTTGCTGCTGGCATGAGTATCTCAGAAAGTGATACGTTGTAGTCCTCGAGGAAGATAACGTTGAGCTTCTCGTTGAGCTTCTTGTCCTTTTTCAGCTCCTGAGAAATGTTCCAGATAAGCTTGATGATCTGCTTTGCCATGTAGTAGCCAGGAGCAGCCTTTGCAGCAAAGATATATGTCTTTGGTACAAAATCAGCGTTTGGATTAGCCTTGAGGTAATTGTACTGTGCTATGATGTTCAAAGCGTTGAGCTGCTGTCTCTTGTATTCGTGCAGTCTCTTTACCTGAACGTCAAAGATAGAGTCAGTGTTGAGAACAACGCCGTACTGATTCTTTACATACTTTGCAAAACTCTTCTTGTTGTCAAGCTTGATCTTTGCAAGTCTGTCAAGAACGTCCTTGTCGTCCTTGAATACAGCAAGCTTAGAAAGCTCAGCGGCATTCTTGAGGAAGCCGTCGCCTATCTTCTCGCAAAGAAGATCTGTCAGACCCTCGTTAGACTGATAAAGCCATCTTCTGTATGCGATACCGTTTGTAACGTTCTTGAACTTTGTTGGTGTGTCAAGATACTCGTCCTTGAATGTTTCTTTCTTGATGATTTCAGAGTGTATCTTTGCAACGCCGTTTACGCTGTGGCAAGCGTGTACGCAAAGAGTAGCCATTTTCACCTTGTTGTCCTCAACGATAGACATATGTGAAACCTTAGCCTGATCCTTGTATCTCTCCCAAAGATCCTTGCAGTAACGCTCGTTTATCTCGATAATGATAGAGAAGATTCTAGGGCAAACGCTCTTGAGGAGGTTGCAGTCCCACTTCTCCAAAGCCTCAGGCATTACAGTGTGGTTTGTGTATGCAAATGTGTTTGTAACGATGTGCCAAGCCTTGTCCCATGAATAGCCGCAATCATCAAGAAGAACTCTCATAAGCTCTGGGATAGCAAGTGTCGGGTGAGTATCGTTGATGTGGATAGCTACCTTTTCATGGAGATTGTCAAGTGTGCCGTAAACGCTCATGTGCTGGTTTACGATATCGCCGATAGAAGCAGCGCAAAGGAAATACTGCTGTCTGAGTCTGAGTGACTTGCCCTCTGCGTGGTTGTCGTTAGGATAAAGCACCTTTGTGATAGCCTGTGAAATGATGTTCTTGCTAAGAGCCTTCTGATAGTCGCCCTGATTGAACATTGACATATCAAAGTCAGCCATTTCAGCTTTCCAAAGTCTGAGCTTTGAAACAGCCTCGCTGTTGTAGCCTGATACGAACAGATCGTATGGAACAGCCATAACTGATGTGTAGTTCTCGTGAGTTACGCAGTGATACTGATTGTCCCAGTATTCCTTAAGCTCGCCGTCAAAACGAACCTCGACAGCCTTTGACGGAACAGGAACGAGCCATACAGAGCCGCCCGGGAGCCAGTTGTCAGGAAGCTCGGTCTGCCAGCCGTCCTCCAGCTTCTGCTTGAAGATACCGTATTCATAGCAGATAGAATAGCCTGTAGCATGATAGCCGTCGGCAGCAAGAGCGTCAAGATAGCAGGCAGCAAGTCTTCCAAGACCACCGTTGCCAAGACCTGCGTCAGGCTCGCACTCGTAAATGCCGTTTATAGAAATGCCCATGTCCTTAAGAACCTTTGTAGCCTGCTTCTGCATTTCAAGGTTATAAAGAGAAGTTTTAAGGCTTCTTCCCATAAGAAATTCCATTGAAAGATAGTAGACCTTCTTCTTGCCCTCAGACTGAGTTTTAACGGTGAACTTTCTTCTCTTAGCTTTAAGAATTCCTACAACGATCTTAGAAAGAGCCTCGTATACCTGCTGGTCGGAAGCATCCTCAGGTGTTGTCTGGAAATCGTTGTGAAGAACGTCAAGAAGCTTTTCTTTAAGTTCCTGCGTGGAAATTGTTTTTTCTACAGCATTATTTGCCATAAATCTTTACCTCCTATATACTTTCAAGCCGAGCTTTGCGCTCTGCACCTTTATTACTGTATTGGCGAAAACGTTTAAGAAATAAGGAAAGTTTTCACCCATTGAGGGGAATAGCACGCCCCTGCTCCTGATAATTATACCACAAGCCGACAATTTTTGCAAGAAAAAATGCCAAACGCCCCTAAAATTTAAACACTTTCTACATAGGGCAGGCGTATGATTTGTAGAAATCATAGACGCTGATATGTTATTTCTGCAATAGTTGTCATATTATGTTTGGAATATAATACAGGATATAGTATTTGCCTAATTTTATTATATGGTATAGTTGCATAATTGTCAAGGCGTTCAATTGTATAAAATGCTGATTTTGGAAGAATGAACAGCAAAATGGGGCAGTAGGGGCGGTAGTTTTTATATAATCACAAGAATATGAATTTGCTAGGTGGGCATATAGGTCATATGATATGTGTTTGAATAAAAAATCAGGACAGCCTTAACCGTCCTGATAACAAAAGTTCTATTCTTCTTCTATCTTTTCTTCAGCCTTTGCAAGCTGTTTCTTGTCAAACACGCTCTTTGCTACCTGAATACCGAACACGATCGCTGCACCGATAATAAAAAATACGATGCTGAATGTGCCGAATGACATAGGGTCTTTAGGCTCTTTAAGCGTTGTAGGACCTATAACTATGGCGTACAGCGAGCCTATCATCATGCCGATAACGCAGTAGATAGTCTGGCTTCTGAACTTTTCGAGAGCCTTTTTGATAAGCCTGAGAGTAACGAACACCCCGAGGATAATGCCGATACCCAAAGAGCAGAGAAGTCCGAAATACTCGAAATTCAAATGAAGGAACTCTTTTATTCCCGTGATAACAGGCATATAAAGACCGAATGTGAGAAGTATGGTGGAGCCTGAAATGCCGGGAAGCACCATTGCAGATATTGCGCACATTCCTGCAAGAACAACGAATATCACTGTGCCTATATTCATGTGAGAAACGTCAGCACCGCTGCCGGAGGGATTTATAAGGGAAATGCCCACAACGATAGCAATGCCGATAACAGCCCATACGATGTTGTAATATTTGCCCTTAATGCTCTCTTTTTCTTCCATTATCATGACCGGTATCGCCAGAATGATAAAGCCCAGAAACAGCGAGCTTACCTTGTAGATGCCGCTTTCAAACACGTTAGCAAGCACGCTTACTGCAAGAAGCATACCGATCACCCAGCCCACGCCAAGCTTTATAAGAAAGAAAAATGCTTTTTTACGCTTTGCATTGTCACGTCCCATAATGTCGTTAAGGGAATTTATGAAGCTGTCATAAAAGCCTAGCAGAAACGCTATAGTTCCTCCCGAAACTCCGGGGACACTGTCCGCAAGAGCCATGCAAAAGCCTCTGAGTGCGTTTATTATCATACTTGTTTCTATGCCTTAAAAGGCATATCCTCCTTCCGTGGTGTTGTCTGCTTTCGTATCAGCAGACTTTTCTTTTGTTCTGATGTAAGCTTTTTCTACCTGTGTCATCAGCTTTCCAAGCTGTGCTTCCTGCTTATCGTCACTAACGAGCGCCGCACTTTTTTCAGCCGAAGCCTTTGCCGATCTCACATCACCCTGAGCGAGAAAACACTCGCCCTTGTAAAGCTCACAGTTGCACCTAAGCGTCTTGTCGGCGTCACGGCTTTTCTCTGCGCTGTCAAAAAACTTCACCGCCGCTTCAAAGCGTTCGTTGAAATACTCCAGCAGACCAAGGGTGAAAAGCATCTGTCCATTGCGTTTACCGAGAAGACCTCGCTTGAAGTAATGCTCTGCCGAAACAAATATCTCGTTTGCCTGAGAAATATCACCTGACATGAGCCTGCCGTAAAGAAGCAGTTCAAAATACTTGTTCTGATCTGAGGGGGTAAGCTTATCAAAAGCTATACGGTCAAGTGTGAGAAAACAGTTTTCAAAGCGTTTTTCTGAAATGTAAACAGCGGCAAGCTTCAAAAGCCCGTGACCCTTATCTTTGTTCTGCCTGAGAAGATATTTTTCAAGAAGCTCAAAATATTCGTCACAGCCGCCCTTTTTAGCGTAGAGCCTTTCGAGCTTTTTTATTTTTAAGACCCATATGAAAAGCCCTGCAAGCTCGATGATGCACAGGAATATAAGACAAAGAGGAAGCGCTCTCATAAAAACGTTTATGCAAAACTGCGCTCCATAGCGACAGCCCTTTGAAAGCCATGCAATGCACATCACAGCATAACTAAGCATCAGGCTCAATGCGGCAATGAGCCACAAGGTCCTTATAACGCCTTTATGCACCTTGCTCACCTCTTTGTAAATCATATCACATATAAGTAAAAATCAAATGTTGTCTGTGTAAAGAATGGGTAAAAATGTATAAACTGTTCATAAACTTTTAAATTTAATCTATTGCTGTCTACTGCATATCCTTATTTCTGTTTTTGAGAAGCTTCTGTCTTTTGCGTTCGTGTCTATCCATAACTATCTTTTCGCAGAAGTCTACGACTTTCTTCATGAAAGGCTTGAAAATGTAGAAAAATTCGCCCTCATAGGTAACGACCTCGCCGTTAAAGCCCTTTTTGAACTTGTATACGCCGTAGTTAGGGTTTGTTTCATCGTTGTAGAATGGTATGCCCTGAAAATCATAGATATAGTTTTTGCCCTCCAAAGCCCAGTTTATCATCGTCCACTGCATGAGATAGTTAGGGTAGAGGTTTCTGTGGTGGTTTGCTGAAGCACCGTAAACATAGCAGGTCTTACCTGCATACTGTGTTGTTACTGCACCTGACAACGGTATCTGCTTGCCGTCCTCGTCAACATAGCACATGAAAAGTCGGCAGTGTTCAGGACCAAGACCATTGAGCATTTTTACAAAATACTCCTTTGAACGGATAGAGAAGCCATCTCTGATACCTGTTGCCTGCATAAGAGGGTAGAAATCGTCAAGAGCCTCAGTGCCGCAAGCCTTGCAGTAAACGCCCTTTCTAGGGGCTTTTCTGATACGGTTTCTCCAGTCAGGCTTGAAAGTCGCCATTACCTCGTCAGGGGTCTTGCCCTCGATATTTCTGAGCATATAGTTATTACGAGCCTGAATAGTGGTCAGCTCAGCCGCCTTGTGTATGTGCTTGAAGCCCATGTCCTCGATAAGCTTTGTACACTTGTCGTCGCCCTCCTCAAAGCAAGGGTCCCACATAAACTGGTAGCATTTGTATTTCTTTGCAAGCACTTTTACGCCCTCGAAAAGGTCGGTCATGACCTCTTTATCAGACCAATCGCAAACAGGGCCATGAGGGGCATACATAAAAGTAACACCGAAGATAGGCACTTTTTTGATTATGATAAGGCAAGTTCCACGGATATTGCCGTCAGCGTCACGGGAGATAACAGCGTCCCAGCCCCAGTTGTCCTTTACCTTCGGCCATTTGAGGGATTGCATGAAATTGCCGTATTTGCTGGTGCTTGCGAACTGTTCATATTCTGCAAGGAGTTTTTCATCGGACTTATTGATTATTTCCATTTTATAAAGATCCTCTCTGTAAGATTTTTTCTGTTATTATGCACTATCTCATTCATTATACTACATATTACGGGAAAAATCAAGGGGGGAGTTTAAGTGAGGAGTGAGGAGTTGTAGTGCTACAATAGATATTGGACAAAATTAAGAAAAAAGAAAAGAGAGA